>DATGJN010000088.1 GCA_035295165.1 bacterium | reverse complement strand
GCCGTCGCGGTGGCGCAGGCCACGCTGGCGGTCGTGGGGCTACTCACCGCCACGGTGGCGGTAGTTGGGGCCGTGACGGCATACGTGGTCGCGAGACTGGCCCTCCCGGCCGTGCTGGTCGTGGCGCGGCGGCAGTGGCGTGAGGGGAGACAACATCGTGATCGCGCACCACGCCACGACGAGACCTCAGGGTGGACGCTGGACGCGGCCGTGGTCGGGACCGGCCCTCGCCGGGGTTATCTCCGGGCGGGCCGCGGGTAAGATGCTCGTAGGAAGAGGAGGGTCAGCTCGTGCGCCGCATCCTTGGCATGATCGGAATGGGATTGGCAGCGACGATGACGGTCGCACCGATGGCCGCGACGGCACGGCCGGCGACGTTGGAGGACGCTCCCAGTAAGAGCGTCACCTACGTGGCGCCCATGGATAATGCGATCGACCTGGTGCCCGCGGATGGGTTGGCGCCGAACTCTCTTGACCGAAATGCACAGGGTGATGGCAGTGGTCGGTAGGCTCGGTGTGCGGGCGCAGGTTCGCGGATCCTGCGCCCGCTGGTCTGGGAGAGAATCCTTGCGCGGCTGAAGGGAGCCCAGGCATGGACAAGACACGGTTCGCGGCGCACTGGAACGAGATCCGTCCCAAGGTGAAGAGCCACTGGAACCGGCTCACCGACGAAGACCTTGATCGCGTCCAGGGCGATCCGGACGCTCTGACCGACACGCTCGTGGAGCGGTACGACGAGCCGCGCCAGGCGATCCTCCTAGAACTCAAGCACCTCGTGGAGCAGAGGACGTCTGTTTCGCATCACCCGTAACCTGCGGGGAGAGAAGGCCGCTTCGCTCGGCGCCCTGAGTTCGATGGGGACGCTGCCGTTCGTCTCTCTTCGTCGACCCATCCTCGGGGATGAGGAGAGTTAGGGTAGGGAGGACCTCGGATGCAGGCACGCACGCTTCGACAGGCCGCTGCGCTGGTCGTGCTGGTTTTCGCGGCCGGGCCGGCTGCCGCGCAGAACGCGGGCAGCGATTGGCTCATCGTTCCTGGCGTCGGGATCGGTGCCGTACGCTTGGGCATGCCGGTCGCCGATGCCCTCAGGATTGCCGGCCCGACCCAGGATGCGTACAGCCAGGGCGTGGGGCCGGCAACCGGCGGTCGCCTGTACTACTGGTTCACGACACAAGGATCTCGCACCGCCCAGACCAATGACGGCGGGCGCGTCGGGACGCTGGGCGTGTTCGGAGATCCCGAGTTTGCCACGCCGGGAGGGCTGCGGGTCGGGTCGACGCCAGCCGATGTCGAGCAGGCCATGGGCGCGCCGTCTCGCGTCTCCCGTGACGACGCGCAGGACCGCACTCAGTTCATCTACGATGGGTCCGGCATTGCGTTTGTCGTTGGAGGCGACCCCGCTCGAGTCGCGGGGATTCTGGTGTTCGAGCCCGGGACGCGAGGGACACCATGAGCGGCTCGACCGCGAGCGGAGTGTGGCGCCTGTTACGCCCACCCGAGACACGGGCGTGCGCGTGACGTCCTTGCTCAGAATGCCTCATGTTCACGCATCGTGGATACGGGGCATAATGATAGGGTGGGGAGCTTACCTCCTCGCAAGACGGCCTCGCGTCCATGCAGGTATATCCGGCGGTGCAGGCCGTTCTTCTTTGCCAAGGCTCCGCGCTAGCCATGTGGCCCATCTGATCGTGCGCCACCGTCATCGGAAGGTCCGCCCAGCGTTGTAACCGCATGGTCCGTGGGAAAAATCCCCTGTGAGGGTGCCTGATGGGTCGGGCTCCGATGCGTCTTGTCGGCCTTGCCCTGGCAGATTGGCCGGCGTGGCCGCTTGGAAAGGAGGCACGTGTCATGCACATGCAGACAGGCGGGCGGGCGATCGTCGGATCGATCTGCGCCGCGCTCTTGTGCGTCGCGTTGGTCCAAAGCCCGTCGTACGCGAAGACTCCACAGGAGATCGATGCGAGCGTTGATGCGGCACTCGACCGCTTCACGCAGCAAGTCAGCGGAGCCGACGCATTCCTCCGGGACGCCAAAGGCGTGCTTGTGTTCCCCGATGTCGTGCAGGCGGGGATCGGGGTCGGCGGACAGTACGGGCAGGGCGCGCTGCGGATCGGCGGGCAGACCGTTGCCTACTACAGCCTCGCGTCCGCATCGATCGGATTTCAGTTGGGCGCGCAAAAGAAAGATGTGATCTTGGTGTTCCTCCAGGACAAAGCGCTCCAGGACAAAGCGCTCCAGGACTTCCAAGCCCGGCAGGGGTGGCAGGTCGGCGTCGACGGCTCGGTGGTGCTTGTGAATCTTGGCGCCCACGCGTCCATCGACTCCGCGACGCTTGACCAACCCATTGTCGGGTTCGTCGTCGGCCAGCAGGGCCTGATGTACAATCTGACGCTGCAGGGGTCCAAGATCTCCAAACTGCAGGAGTAGTCGCGGCCCGGGCCGCGCCGTCTGCCCTCAGGGGGACGCGTATTCTGCGTCCCCCCTTTTTGCTGCGCTCACCTCCCTGTCGTCGCTCTCGTCACGAGTGGACGCGCATGAAGCGTGCGTACCGCCCCGGTCGAACCGCTGGCACGTCCTCTCGGGGCCTGATCAACGCCGCGTGGTGTTGTGGTGCGGGAGCGAAGAGGAACTACGAAGATCCGAAGACAAGTAGCCGCCATGCCCACGCTTCGGATAGCCGCCGACGCGTCGCTGATCGGGGTGGCGGTGATCTGGGGCGCGACGTTTCCCCTCGCCAAGGTCGTGCTCCGGTCTCTCGGGCCATTCTCCTATCTCGGTCTACGCTTCGCGATCGCGGGGGTGTTGCTGCTGCCTCTCGCGCGGCGCGATCTCAAGCGCCTCCGCTTGGCCGATCTGGGTCGCGGATGGCTGACCGGCGCGGTGCTGTTCGCCGCGTACGCGCTGCAGACGCTTGGGCTGGCGCAAACGACGGCCAGCAAGGCTGGCCTCATTACCGGCCTGAACGTCGTGATCGTGCCGGTGCTGCTCTTCGTCTGGATCCGGCGGGTCCCGAGCGCCCCGACGGCCGCCGGCGTCGCGCTCGCGGCGTGCGGGCTGTGGTTGCTGTCATGGCAGGGCGAACGCCTCAGTGCCGGTGATGCGCTCGTGCTCGGGTGCGCCGTGGCGCTCGCGCTGCACCTGATCCTGGTGGGACGGTTCGCGGGCGCGCTGCCGCCGGCCGGCTTTGCGTTCCTCCAGGTCTCGACCGTCGCGGTCCTGGGAGGGGCAGTGGGGCTGGTATGGGAGCCCCGGCCGATCGGCGTACTCCCTGGCACGATCGCATCCGTC
This sequence comes from bacterium, assembly GCA_035295165.1. Classification (NCBI taxonomy): domain Bacteria; species bacterium. The sequence goes on along the minus strand of DATGJN010000088.1, from coordinate 85,664 downwards.
GTGTTTATGGCGGTCGGCGCGACGTTCGCCGCCTACCTCGCGCAGTCGTGGGCGCAGCGCACCGTGTCCCCGACCCGCACTGGGCTGTTGTTCGCCGTGGAGCCGGTGGCCGCCGTCGGGTTCAGCGTGGCGTGGCTGGGCGAGGCGCTCGGCACCCGGCAGGCGCTGGGCGCGGCGGCGATTCTCGCGGGCGTGGCGCTGGGAGAGGCGGGGCGGGCGAGGGACGGCGCGTAGCGTTCGGCGGGGCAGGCCGCCGTGATCGCAGACGGGCGGCGGAGGAGGACTGGCATGGCGAAGCAGGTGCGGGGCGGGTTTACCACGCGGGCGGTGCATGGCGGCGCGGTGCCGGACGCGAACCACTCGGTTGTCACCCCAATCTATCAGACCGCCACGTTCCAGTACGACACGGTCGAGGAAGGAGCGCGGCTCGGCGCGGAGACCGGATCCGGGTACTTCTACACGCGGTGGGCCAACCCGACGACGCACGTGTTCGAGCAGAAGGTGGCCCTGCTTGAGGGCGGCGAGGCGGCGCTCGCGGTGTCGTCGGGCATGGCGGCGATCTCCACCTCGGTCGTCAGCCTGCTCCGCGCCGGCGACCACGCGGTCGTACCCACCGCGGTGTACCAAGCGACGTTCGAGTTGTTCCGCGGCGTGCTGCCGCGGTACGGCGTAGAAGTCACGTTCCTGGACGATCCCGACCTCGACGCCTACGGCCACGCGATCCGGTCCACCACGAAACTCCTCTACATCGAAACGCCGAACAACCCCCTCCTCGGCGTCACGGATATCGCCGGGGTGGTCGCGCTGGCGAGGCGGTGCGGCGCGCGGACGATCGCGGACAACACGTTCGCGACACCGTACAATCAGACGCCGCTCGCGCTCGGCGTCGATCTCGTCTGCCATAGCGCGACGAAGTACCTGGGGGGGCACCACGACGTGACGGCCGGGGCGATCGTGGGCTCGCGCGATCTGGTCCGGTGCTGTGTGCGGACGATGCGGATCTTCGGCGGCGTCCTTGATCCCTTCGCGGCGTACCTGTTGATCCGGGGCCTGATGACGATGGGGCTCCGTATGGAGCGGCACAACGCGAACGCCTACGCTCTCGCACGGTATCTGACCGCGCACCCGAAGGTGGAGAAGGTCTACTACCCCGGGCTTCCCGAGCATCCCCGCCACGACGTCGCGACCCGCCAGATGTCGGAGGGATACGGGGGCATGCTAAGCATCGAGGTGCGCGGCGATGTCGCCGCCGGGGCGCGTTGCGTGGAGGCGCTGCGCGTCGCCAAGCTGGCCGTCAGCCTGGGCGGGGTCAGCACGCTCGTGACGCACCCGGCGTCCACGACGAGCGTGAACATGCCGCGCGAGGCGCGCCTGGCCGCGGGGATCGCGGACGGGTTGATCCGGATCTCGGTGGGCATCGAGGACATCGACGACCTGATCGAGGACTTCGAGCAGGCGCTAGGGAGAGTCTAGGCGGCTACGCGCCGCTCCATCGCCGGACGATCGGGGGGATCTCGCGGAGCGACGTGACCCGGGCCGTCGGCCGGACCCGGTCGGCGAACCGCGGGTTGTCCGGGTTGGGCTCGATGTCCACGAGGATCGAGCGCATCCCGACGCGGTCGGCGCCCAGGATGTCCGCCCCGAGGGTGTCCCCGACCATCACGACGTCGGCGGCGGGGAGCCCCCACGCGTCGAGCACGTGCGTGAAGATTCCCTCATGGGGTTTCGGCCGTCCGTACTCGGCCGAGGTGACGAGCGGATCGAAGTAGCGGGCGATGTCGTGGGCCTGCGCGATGTCGACGATGAGTTGGTGGCTCGTCGCGTTGCTGATCATCGCGAGCCGCAGATCCAGCGCGACGAGGGCGTCGAGTGACTCGTGCGCCCACGGGTAGAGCCGGCTGATCCGCACCTCCGGCCGGAAGAACGCGGCCTCGGCCCGCTTTAACGTCGCGTCGTCCGTCGGCAGTCCGGTCCCCTCGAACGCCTTCTGAAGCGCCCACGTCACCACGTACTCAACCATCTCCGTCTCGGAACGGCGCCAGCCGTCGAGCCGGATGTCGAGGAGACGTGCCCGGAGCGCGTCGGTGTCTTGGTATCCGAGCTCGGATCCCGCCCAGGCGCCGAGCGCCGCGCACTTCTGTGCCTCGAGCTCGAGCCCCGTCCGCCGAATGAGCGTGCTGCCGAGATCAAAGATCACGCCGCGCACCGGTTCCATGGCTGGTGCGTACCACGCCGGAGGGGATTGCTCCTTCGCTCCCGAACATGGCGCGAGAGTCCAATGTCGTCCGCTTCCGATCATCCCCCAGCCGACTCCGCACCGTCCGGGCCGCGGAGGGTCCGGGTTGCGGTGTTGCTGGGCGGGCCGTCGCCGGAGCGCGAAGTGTCGGTGTGGAGCGGCGAGCAGGTGATCGCGGCACTGGATCCCGCCCGCTTCGACGTACTCCCGGTCGAGATCACACGTGAGGGGCATTGGCTTCCGCGCCCGGACCTGCGCCGTCTCTCCGCCGCCGCGACCGACAGGGCGCGACATCGCGGGACGGACGTGCCCACGCTCACTCGGGCCCGCGATGCGCGGCAGATCGACGAGGTCGTCGGTAGGGGCGTCGTGGACGTCGCGTTCATTGCCATGCACGGTCCGTACGGCGAGGACGGCACGGTTCAGGGCATGCTCGAGCTGCTCGGAATCCCGTACACAGGGTCGGGCGTACTCGCGAGCGCGCTCGCGATGGACAAGCTGCGGAGCCGCCAGGTGCTGCAGGCGAACGGGATCGTCGTGCCCGCGTACGTTGCGATCGACGGCGACGGGTGGTCCCGGGACCCGGCAAGCTTTACCGGGCGGGTCGCCCGGGACCTCGGGTATCCATGCGTCGTGAAGCCGAACGCCGTCGGGTCGAGCATCGGGGTTGCCATCGTTCGCGACGAGGCGTCGCTGCCAGCCGCGGTGGAGAAGGCCCTCGGGTACGGCGAGGTCGTTCTGGTCGAGGAGTACCTGCGCGGCACCGAGTTGACGTGCGCGATCGTCGAGGACCCCGGGACCGGCAACGCGCAGACGCTGCCACTCATCGAGATCGTGCCCAAGCGCGAGTTTTTCACGTACGAGGCAAAATACGTTCCGGGGGCCTCCGAGGAGATCGTGCCCGCCCGGATTCCCGCGGCGGCGGCCGCGCAGGCCGAGCAGGTGGCGTTGCGTGTCCACCGCGTTCTCGGGTGCGAGGGGTTCTCGCGCGTGGATATGTTCCTCGCCGGCGGGACCATATTGGTGTTGGAAGCCAACACCATTCCCGGGATGGCCCAGGGAAGCCTGATCCCCCTCGCCGCCCGCGCGGCCGGTATCGAGTTCCCGGACCTCCTGCGGCGTATCATCGAGAACGCGCTGCGCCGGGCGCGCGTTCGCTCCCGGCGCGCCGAGAGGGCGTGACATGTCCCGACTGCGACGCCACGAGTATGTGAAGTCCCACGGCCTGGGCAACGACTACCTGGTGATGGACCCTCGCGTGCTCGGGGTGCGGCTGACACCGCGGGTGATCCGGCTGATCTGCCACCGCAACCTCGGCGTCGGCTCGGACGGCATCCTGACCCTAGAGGGGAGCCGCCGGGCGGAGTTCGGCCTGCGCATCTTCAACCCGGACGGGAGCGAGGCCGAGAAGAGCGGCAACGGCATTCGCATCTTCGCGAAGTGTCTGTGGGACCACGGCTACACGCGTCGGCGAGAGTTTCGCGTGGACACGAAGGGCGGAGTCGTGCCCGTCTCGCTCGACGTGCGTCGCGGACGCATCCGCTCGATTACGGCGGGTATGGGGCAGGCGACGTTTCGAAGCCGCGAGATTCCCGCGACCGGCCCCGACCGGGAGATCCTCGGCGAGCGGATCTCGGTGGACGGGGAGACCCTGGAGGTCACCGTGGTCTCGATCGGCAATCCCCACTGCGTCGTGTTCGTGGACGACCCCGGGTCGGTGGATCTCGCGCGCCTCGGCGCCGCGTTGGAGCACCACCCGATGTTCCCGAACCGCACGAACGTGCAGTTCGTCCGCATCGATTCGCCGAGCCGCGTCACGATCCGCATCTGGGAGCGGGGCGCGGGGGAGACCATGGCCTCCGGCAGCAGCTCCAGCGCGGTCGTGGCGGCGTGCGTCCGCCACGGTTTCACGGGGCGCCGGGTGACGGTTCAGAGTCCTGGCGGCCGGCTACGTATCGCGGTGGAGCCCGACTACTTCATTCACCTGACCGGCCCCGTCGAGGAGGTCTGCCGCGGCACGCTCAGCCCGGACCTCCTGGCTCGGCTTCGAGGAGGACCGCAATGACGCACGTACTCTACGTGGTGCTCGACGGACTCGCCGACCAGCCGGTCCCGGCGCTCGGCAACCGCACGCCGCTCGAGACGGCGGCGGTGCCGTTTCTCGGTGCGCTCACGCTCGGGGGGCGCACCGGCCTGGTGCAGACGGTAGGCAAGGGGATCGCGCCGGAGTCCGACGTCGCCGTGACGGCGATCCTGGGCTATGACCCCTTCACGTACCACGCCGGGCGTGGGGTGTTCGAGGCCGTCGGTTCGGCGATGGCGTTCGCGGACGGCAATCTCGCGCTCCGCGGCAACTTCGCGACCGGCGGCGCGGGCCGCACGATTCTCGACCGGCGCGCCGGACGGGACCTCGCGTCCGAGGACGCGCGCGCGCTCGCGGAGGCGGTCACGCGCGAGGTGCGGCTCACCGCGGCGCCCGCGGAGCTCGAGGTCCGGGCCAGCGTCGCGCACCGTGCCGCGGTCGTGATCCGACGCCGGGACGGACGGCTGTCGGCGAAGATCAGCAACACCGATCCGGCGTACGGGCGCGTCGGCGAAGGACTCGGCGTGGCGAATGTGGAGGTGGGCAACCAGGTCGAGCAGTGTCGGCCGCTCGACGACAGCGAGGAGGCCCGTATCGCCGCCGCGCTCGTCAATGAGTTTTCGGACCGTGCCCACGAGGTCCTGGAGCGTCACCCCGCAAACGCGCGTCGCCGCGAGCGCGGCCGCCCCCCCGCCAACTTGCTACTGGTGCGCGACGCGGGGGACCATCTGCCGAAGATGCCGCCGATCGCCGAGCGGTTCGGCGTCGAGTTCGGGTGCTTTGTCGAAATGCCGGTCGAGCGCGGCATCGCGGAACTGACCGGCATGACAGTGATCCCCGTGCCGCCGAGCGGCGCCGACAAAGCGCGAGTCTACACGGAGTGGGCCCGTACGGCCGCGCGGGAGTACAAGAAGCACGGCGGGCTGTACATGCACCTAAAGGGGCCGGACGAGCCGGGTCACGACAAAGACTGCCGGGCCAAGACCGAGGTGATCGAGATCATCGACCGGGCGTTCTTCGGCACGTTGCTGCAGGAGGTCCCGCTCGACGACGTCGTGATCTTGGTGACGGCGGACCACGCGACGCCGTGCGTCCTCGGCCGTCACTCCGACGACCCGGTCCCGTTGCTCGTCGCCGGCGTCGGTGTGACCTCGGACGGCAGCCGCATGTTCAACGAGGCGGCCTGCGCCCGGGGCAGCCTCGGGGTGCTCAAGGGGACCGATCTGATGCCCTTCGTGACGACGCTGGCGAAGGGCGGGTAACCGTCCGGGCCGGTCAGGTCGGGCGCAATGCGGGTTTGTCGTCACGCCGTGGGCTCACGATCTGCGGACGGCGTTTGGCCCCGGCGGTTACGACGTCCGCTCCAGCAGGACGACACACTCCACGTGGTACGTTTGTGGAAAGAGGTCGAGGGGTTGCGCGGCGCGCACGGCGTAGCCGCCGGCGAGCAGGTCCTTGAGGTCGGGCGCCAGCGTCGTTGGGTTGCACGACACGTAGACGACCCGGGGCGCGCCGGTCTCCAAGATGCGCCGCACCACGCGGCCGCCCGCGCCGCTCCGCGGAGGGTCCAGGATCAACAGGTCCGGTGCACCGCCGCGCCGCCGGAGCTCCGGGAGCGCCTTGCGCACGTCCCCGCTCGAGAACTCGACGTTGTCGATCCCGTTGAGCGCCGCATTGTCCCGTGCGGCCTCGACCGCGGAGGGCACGACCTCGATGCCGTGCACGCGCGCGGCACGCCCGGCGAGCGGCAGTGAGAACGTGCCCACGCCGCAGTACAGATCGTAGACCGTTTCCCCGCCCCGCAGGGCGGCGAACTCCTCGACCACCTCTGCGAGTCGCTCGGCCTGCGCCGTGTTGGTCTGGAAGAACGTCTCGAGTCCGATACGGAATCGCAGGCCGCGCAGCGCCTCGACGATGTACGCCCGGCCCGCGAGTACGGCGACGCCCGACAGCGGCACGCCGTCGGACGGGCCGGCGTTCACGCCGTGGAGGACGCTCGCGATCCGCGGCTCCGCGGCGACAAGACGGTCGGCTAGCCCCCGCAGTTGAGGGACTTCGGGGGACGTCGTGACGACCGCGACCATGATCTCACCGGTCGCCACGGCCTCCCGGATCACGAGTTGTCGCAGCAGGCCCGTGCGGTCGCGCGGATCGTAGCGCGACAGCCCGGCGGTCTCGGCGAACGCTCGCGCGGCCGACAGGATGGCGTTCGCGGTGTCAGACTGGAGCAGGCACGCGTCGATCGGCGCGATGCGATCGAACGCGCCGCGCCGGTGCAGGCCGAGCACGCCGTCGGGATGGAATGTGAACTCCATCTTGTTCCGGTAGCGCCACGGATCGCGCATCGCGACGATCGGCCGCACGGGGACGCCGCGGACCCCGGCGATGTGGGCCAGGCTGTCGCGGACGATCGCCTCCTTGGCGGCCGCCTGCGTGTCGTACGCGACGTGCTGCCAGACGCAGCCTCCGCAGGGGCCGAAGTGCGGGCAGGGCGGGGCGGTCCGCTGTGCCGACGGCGCCACGACGGCCGTGAGGTCGGCCTCGGCGTAGCCGGGTTTGATCCGCCACGGCCGCGCGCGCACCCGGTCTCCGGGCACGGTACCGGGGACGAACACGACGAACCCGTCCAGGCGTCCGACACCCCGGCCGCCGTACGCGAGGCGGTCGATCGCGAGGGCGATCTCCTCGCCCTTCTTGACGGGGGGACGTTTCCGGTCGGTCGAGGCCGTCATGATGATGCCATGATAACATGGGAGCGGAACGACTCGAACGCCGAGACGGGTGCCGGATGGCCGAGAGACCAACACCGCAATCGATCGCCGAAGCCGCCCGCGACGCGATGTGGGCACGGGATCGCGCGAGTCAGGCGCTCGGCATGCAGGTACTCGAGATCGGTCCGGGCCGGGCGACGCTGCGCATGACCGTGCGCCCCGAGATGTGCAACGGGCACCTCGTGTGTCACGGCGGCATGATTTTCTCGCTGGCCGATTCCGCGTTCGCATTTGCCTGCAACTCGCACAACAGGGTGACGGTCGCGAACAACTGCGTCATCACCTTCATCTCGCCCGCGCGCGAGGGGGATGTGCTCACCGCGGAGGCGGTCGAGCGATCCCGCGGCGGACGATCGGGAACGTGCGACGCGACGGTGACGAACCAGGACGATCAGGTGATCGCGTTGTTCCGCGGGCATTCGACCCAGATCAAGGGCGAACTTGTGCCGGGCCTGACCGCAGACGACCGCTCCGCGCGCGCGGACTAACCGCGTGCCTCCCGTGGCGGCGCGCGGCGGGCGCTATGAGCCCGCGCTTGCCGCCGCGGCGCGCCGCAGGCTCCCGGTAGACAGCGCGAGTCCGACCGCCACGCACACGAGCCCGGCGCCGAGCAGGCTCGATACCGGCTCCCCGAGGATCCACTCGCCGAGTGCGGCCGCCGTCACCGGGCCGAGCGCCAGGAACACGGTGACCCGCGTCGGATCCGCGTGCCCGAGCGCCCACAGCCACAGGTAGTACCCGACAGCGCTGTTCGCGCCGATGAAGGCGATCGCGAGCCAGCCATCCGTGGTGAACCGGGGCGGGCCGTGGAAGAAGCCCTCGCCGGCGGCCAGGAGGGCGAGGAAGGCGACGGCGGCAAGCATGGCAAAAGCGCTCACCGGCAGCGTCGGATACTTTCTGAGATACGGCCGGTACAACACGCTGCAGATCGCGCCGCTCGCCGCGCTGGCGAACGCCGCCAGCTCGCCGGTCCAGGCACCGGGCCCCGCGCCGCGCTCCAACGCCTTCTCGCCAAGCGCGAAACCGACGCCGGCGATGGTGAGGAGCACCCCCGCGGCCTTCGCGCCCGTGAGACGCTCGCGGCCGAGCACCGCGGCGAGGAGCATCGTCAGCAGCGGCATCGTGGCGAAGATCAGCGCCGCCCGCGCCGACGGGATGAACCGCAGGGAGTAGTTCAGCAGCGCGATCAAGACGCCGAACTGTGTGATGCCGAGCAGGGCGATCGGCAAGAGGTCGCGCCGGTCGAACCGCATGCGTGCCGCCGACGCGAGCGCGAACGGGAGCAGGCACGAGACGGCGATGAGGTACCGGAGAAACGCGAGGGACGCCGGGCCGGCCTCGTCGACGACGACGCGCGTGGCGACGATCCCCGAGCCCACCAGGACGCCCGTGGCCGCCGCCGCGGCCGCGGCGAGGCCGCGGACCCGATGCTCCGAGGGTGCGGTCAGAGGTCTAGATCCCATGTCTCTCCGACGAGGTCGTGCCCGAAGCTGTGATGGAGTTCCTCACGTACGACCCGGAAACCGGCCCGCTCGTAGATACGCCGCGCGGCGAGCAACACACTGTTCGTCCACAGCGTCATCTTCCGGTACCCGGCCCGCTTGGCGAAGCCAATGCATTCCTGGACCAGGCGGCTTCCGAGGCCAAGACCGCGCGCCGAGGGCTCGACGAGCATCAATCGGAGCCGGGCGACCTCATCCGACTCCCGGACGACAAAGACCGAGCCCACGATTTCGCCGTCCCGCTCGGCGATCCAGCACCGCTCCCGCTTCGGATCGAAGTGCTGGATGAACTTGGCGGCGATCTCCGCGACCAGCGCCTCGAATTGCTCGTCCCATCCATACTCCTGCGCGTACAAGACGCCGTGCCGGTGGATGACCCACCCCATGTCACCGGGCTGGTGCGGTCTCAGGATGTACGGCGCCGGCAACTCCGAGGACGCGCCGAGTAGGGCCTCGACGGTGTGCATCGCTTCGACCAGGCGCGCCTGCGCGCTCTCGTCGAGAGGGGCGAGGAGCTCGCCGATTTCGTCGCGAGACCGCGCGTCGAGCGGCGCAAACGCGTGACGTCCCTCGGCCGTCAACGAGACGAAACTTTGCCGACCGTCGGACTCGGACGGTTCCCGCGTGATGAGGTGGCGCCGCTCGAACCCCCGGAGGATGCGGCTGAGATACCCGAGATCGAGCCCGAGCTCTCGCCCCAGCTGCGTCGCGGTCAGGCCGTCGCGGTGCGCCAGCTCGTAGAGCACGCGCACTTCGGCCAACGAGAACGGGCTCTTGAGATACCTGCCGACAACGCCGATTTTCTGGGTGTAGAATCGGTTGAAGCGTCGTACCGCGCGGACGCGGGCGTCGAACTCGCTGTCGTCCATCGCCGGCACCCTCCAGTTGTCGTGGTATCGCGTTCGACGAACCATTCCAAGACCGGTTTGTAATTAATTGCCATAATCAAACATCTACTTGAATTTGTCAATCATATTAATAAACAGATCGATTCGCGACTAGAGTGGCAATTGTCCCTTTGAGGGACGTACCGAACATGGATTTCGGTAATCGCCTACGATCTGCTTGGGGGTTTCTCTTCCAACGGGACCCCAGAAAGATCATGCAGGGGAGTTTGGGTTCCGACCATTTCTTTGGGCGGCCACGTTACACGTTGCTGTATCGGCCAGATTCGCTGCGCAAACTTCCCGAGGTCTTCGGGGAATTGGACATTCATTGGCATGGGCAAATTATTCCCGAGCACGTTGAAGACGACGTGACCGATTGCAAACCGGATATCGAACGACATCCGATCTGCTCCTCGAATACGGTACCAATCAATTCGCGTACGGGAAATCGCCAATGCCTTCCGTCCCCCGCCAATGTCAGGAGAAGTGTGAGCCACAAAGACGCCGTATCCTGGCGGGGGTTGTTGTATCGCATAGAAGCGTCGATGTTCCGATTCTGGTATGACGCGTTGGGACGCGTGAAGATGTTGCATCACAAGTGCCGTCTTTACAGCCCACGTTGCAAGCGATTTTTGCGTCCAAGGAGTTAGCCGAGTGACGCGAGCCGATTGGATCATGGGGCCAAGTTTCGGTTTGACGGATCTTTCGAGATCGGCCATCCATCCGGTGTTGCATTGTTCGCAAACCACGTTCACCGTCTGTTGGAAAGGTCTCATCTGGAAGTCTTTAATAGATCCGTCTGGTTGGACGATGCCGTATGTCATGCGGTCTTCTTCAGGGAACAGTTTCCCAATCCATTCGGGGATAACGTGTTCCCCGGTGATTTTGGATATGGATGATCCGCAAAACACGCAGGCCTTGGGCACGGATCTCAGACTACATGATAAAATGGGGTCACAATGGCGACAAAGAAGCGCAAGCGAAAATCGCTGGTCCGCGAAGGCGAACCGTCCCAGACCACGCAAAAGGGACTGGAGATTCCAGTCCCCACGCGTGAGCAGTTTCTCCGCGATCTTGGCAAGGTCATCAAGAAACGGCCTTCCTCACCCGACCGAGCAGCACGTTAAAGACGCCCTTCGGGTCCGTCCGGTTGTTGTAGCGGAACGCGTATTCGTCCAAGTAGGCTTGTAGATGCTTGGTCGAGACGCCGTGATAGACCCCGCTAATCCCGTTCTTAAGCAAAGCCCAGAAGCCTTCTACAGTGTTCGTGTGCACGTCCCCGCGTGCGTAGACCTTCTGCGAGTGGTGAATCCGCGAGTCACGGAATCCCATGTCGCGGAGTTTGTTGTAGACGGGCAATTCGTCCGTGTACACGATGGCCTTCGGCAGAATCCGTGCTCGGAAGTGGGGCCGGAGCGTGTCCCGACTAATATCGGGAACGACTGTGGCCGCAACGCGTCCGGGATACAGCCACCACTTCCGCTGCGCCATTCCGAGAACTGGGACCTTGGATCCTCCCGGCGCAGGACGCCCACCACGCGAACCACGCGGTCCGAAATAGGTTTCGTCCATCTCGACGCGTCCGAACAGAGGCGACGGATCCTGCGTCATGAGCGACCGGATCTTGTTGAACATTCTCCATGCTGTCTTATAGGTCACGCCCAATTCGCGTTCCAGCTGCTTCGCGGAGATCCCGCATCGTGTGCTAGACATGAGATAGATGGCGTACATCCACAGTTTCAACGAGGTCGCGGAATCCTGAAAGATCGTTCCCACCATTGGGTGTTCATGGTGGCCGCAATACTGGCACGAGTACGACGGGCGCTTGGCGTTCCGATGATGCTTCGTGACCTTCTGACACTTCGGGCAAAAGATCCCGTTCGGGTACAAGGTCTGCACCAAGTAGTCCAGACACGCCGCGTCATTTGGGAATTGCTGTTCAAACTCCATAAGCGACGTGCGCGATTCGGACGCCGTGGACCGGACTGGTTCGTTTCGATTAACCTTGGACATTGGAGGAACCTTTTATGAGACGTAAACTTCGCAATATCGACGCCAGAAATAAGAATGGCATTACTGCTCTCGATCCTTACGGAGAGCGTCAAAAAGATCATCAACAAGATCGGCATCCATCGATACAGGATCGAGCGAGACGCTCAACACAGAATCGCAAGAGAGGCAAACGTACTTGACGCCTTTCCATTGTGCTCCATCGGGGCCGAAGATAAGTACTTCTTCCATACGTACAGAGTTCACGACAGCATCGCACTTTGGACAGGAGCCCGCCATTTGCTATCCCCCCTCTCGATTTATATATACCACACGGCAGTACTGCCGTCAAGGGGATAATTGCCACTAGAGTTGACACGCCGTCGCGATGGTCACTAAAATGAAACGTCAGGTGGTCGGACCACTGGGCCATCTGTTGAGGTCGGACCGACCGATCAAGTCGCGCCGGCCGGCCATTTTGCAAATCTATTCAAACGGCGGGGCGCGTGCGCTCCCAGGCAAACGGAGGACCAGCCGATCGCTTCGTTCCGACCCGACATGGCGCGACCCGTTCGGGAGGACCTCGCGCCCGTCCGCAAGACGAAAGTCTACGCGGAGATCGCGGCCCAGATCCACCGGCTGATCGCGGAGGGTCGCCTAAAGCCCGGCGACCGCCTTCCCCCCGAGCGTGATCTCGCCGAGGTGTTTGGCGTGAGCCGCACCTCGGTCCGCGACGCGATCCGCGTGCTCGAGGTGCGCGGCCTGGTGGAGCCACGACACGGGGAAGGGACGGTCGTCCGGCAGATCCCTATTGACGCGATCGTCAGCCCGCTCGCGGACGCGTTGACCGCGTCCAAGGATCTCACCGCCGACCTCTTCGACATGCGCAAGATGCTTGAACCGCCACTCGCCCGGGCGGCGGCGTTTCGCGCGACCGCGGACGACGTCCGGGCGCTCGAGGAGATCGTCGCCAGACACGCGGCGCGCGTGCGGGCCGGCGAGATCGCGATCGACGAGGACAACGCGTTCCACTACCGCGTCGCGACCGCGGCCAAGAATCGGGTCGTGCTGCGCACCGTGGATATCCTCATGGACTTGCTGCGCGAGAGCCGGGTCCGGTCGCTCGAGGGGCCGGGCCGCGCGGAGAAGTCGCTCCAGGGACACCGCCGCATCCTTGCCGCGATCCGGCGGCGGGATCCGGATGGCGCGGCGGACGCCATGCGCGCGCACATCGAGGAGATCGAGACGATTCTGTTCCCGGCCGGGGGATCCGCGGAAGCCCCCGCGCAAGGAGGTGTGCCATGGGACGCGCTGTCTCGGTAGAGATCGTCTACCGAGGGATTTTCCAGAAAACGCTGGCGAAGAACATCAGTCGGGGCGTCGTACTGGCCGCGCGGAGAGACGGCAAGATCGGCATCGCGTTCGGACGATACGGCGACTCCCCGGAGCGCAACGGGGTGCCGGCCAAGAACTTCGCGATCGTCGCGCCCGATCAGGACGAGCTCGAGCTGAGCATGGCGCAGTACGAGCCGCGCGAGACCGACGTGACGATCGCCGTCGACGATATGCTCTGCAAAGGCGTGGAGTCCTGGGCATGGTACGGCCTCCAGCCCATCAACGAGAAGGTCCGCGAGAACGGCGTGCTGGTCGTGACATCGACGCTCCCCGCCGACGAAATCATCAAGTTCTGCCACCAGAAGCCATTCCCGTACCGCCTCGCCGTGATCCCCGCGGTGCCCAGTTTTTCCGGCCTGTGGGTCTACAAGAACGACCACACCGACGTCCGGATCCTCGGCGCGCTCGCGAAGGTCTGCCCCGACCTGGTGAGCCTGGACGCGATGCTCAAGGCGGTTAAGGAAGAGTGGAAGGACGATCTGAAGGTCACCTCCGCCCGCCGCGCGTACGAGCAGACAGAGATCCGTATCGTCCGTCCCGACGAGGGGAACCCAGAGGTGCCCTACCGGTTCGACCTGCCGGGCTGGACGACGATGCGCGAGGGCGTGACCGTCGACGCGATGCCGCTCGGTGAGGCGATGACGGTCGGCGATCAGGTCGGCGGCTACCGGCCTGCACGAAACCCGTACTTCAAGAAGTTCTCCACCCGTACGATGCGGCCGGTGGTCGACTTCGATAAGTGCGTGAAGTGCACGCTGTGCTGGCTCCAGTGCCCCGACGCGTGTTTCGACGTCACCCCCGAGCAGACATACGACCTGAACGCGGAGGCCTGCTGCGGGTGCGGGGTCTGCGCGGCGGTGTGCCCCGTGGATGCGTGCATCACGATGGTGAACGAGGCCGCGTTCACCGACCACAAGAGCCAGTGGGAGCGGTACAAGACGGACCAGAAGGCGTACGCGGCCTGGGTGCATCAGCTGACCGCGACCCAGCCCGAGCGCTCGCACGGGTTTCGGTACCGCGGTCAGTACCAGGAGCAGGTCGCCAAGCTGCGCGCCGGGTCCGGCGGCGAAGGGGGTGGCGAGTAATGGACGCAGACGCCGCGGTCGCGCGGCCCGCCGAAGTGGAGCAGGAGGCGCTGATCAGCGGCAGCGAGGCGGTGGCGGTGGCCACCAAGCTCGTCGACGTCGACGTGCTGACGGCGTACCCGATCCGGCCGTACGACACGCTGATGCAGTACGTCGCGAAGCAGATCGCCGACGGCGAGCAGGACGCCGAGTACATCGTCGCCGAGAGCGAGCACAGCCAGTTCGAGATCGCCAAGCACGCGTCGGCGGTGGGGGCGCGGGCGCTGTGCGGCAGCAGCGGGGTCGGTTGGTGCTACGCGTTCGAGGCGATCGCGGTCACGCCAGCGCTGCGGCTGCCGTTGATCGCCATGGTGGGGAACCGCGCGCTCGACGATCCGGGCGCGTTCGGGACGGAACACAACGACGCGCTTGCGGCGCGCGACCTCGGTTGGCTGCACGTGTGGGTGGATACCGCCCAGGAGGCTCTCGACACGACGCTCATGGCGTACCGTGTCGCGGAAGACCGGCGCGTGTACCTGCCGGTAGCGATCAGCACCGACGGTGCGTTCCTGACCCACTCCCAATCGCTCGTAAAGGTCCCCCCGCGGTCGTGGGTGGACAAGTTCCTTCCGCCGTACAATCGCGGCAACATGGTTTTCCACCCCGACAATCCGATCACGATCGCGCCGCAGGTGAACGAGGACTGGCTGATGGAGATCCGGCGCCAGACCGACGAGGCGATGCGCCACGCCCACGGTGTGATCGAGGAGGCGTGGAAGGAGTTCCGCGCGATCTTCGGCCGCGGCACAGGCAGCCCGTTCTTTGAGGAGTACTACACGGACGACGCGGAGATCGTGCTCGTCGGCATGGGCACGCTCTCGATGCCCGTGCGCGTCGTGGTGCGTAAGCTCCGGGAACAGGGGCAGAAGGTCGGGTTCGTGCGGGTACGGTGGTTCCGACCCTTCGACCACGACGGGCTCGGTGCGCTGCTCTCCCGCTTTCGGGCCGTCGGCGTCATCGACCGGGACTTCTCGATGGGGTCGCCGTTCCACAGCGGTGTGCTCGCGAACGAGATCCGCGCGACGCTGTACGCGCAAGACCGGCGTCCCCCCGTCGTGGGTTTCATCGGCGGCCTCGGCGGGCGCGAGGTGACGATTCCGAACGTGCGGGAGATGTTCGAGTTGACACGCAAGGCGGCCGAGACCGGGATGTCCCCACGAACCACCACCTGGATCGGTGTCCGCTCATAGGAGGGAGACACGATGGACAGTCCTGAGACGACCGCCACACCGCTGCCGGTCCTTGAACCGTTCAAGGGCGTGAAGCGGGTGCCGCTCGAGGAATACTATACGTCGGGGCACCGGACGTGCCAGGGCTGCGAGTCCGCCCTGGTGATGAAGCTGATGGTGAAGGCGGCCGGGCCGCGCACGGTCGTGCTCGGCAGCACCGGATGCATGTACGTCGCCAACACCACGTACTACAGCACGCCGTGGGTCGTGCCGTGGATGCACACCCAGCTCGGCTCGTCCGGCTCGGCCGCGGTCGGGACCGCGGCGGGCTACAAGGCGCTGATGCGGAAGGGCAAGATCAAGACCGAGCCGATCAACGTGATCTCCTTCTGCGGCGACGGCGGTGGCGCGGATATGGGTCTGTCGGCGATCTCGGCGGCGCTGCAGCACACCGAGTACAACCACCTGATTCTGCTGTACGACAACGAGTCGTACGCCAACACCGACATTCAGGCCTCGGGCAGCACGCCCTACGGCGCGTACACGTCGTTCAGCCCGGCCGGCAAGGCGAAACGCATCCTGCACCGCCGCTGGAAGAAGAACACCGCGGCGATGTTGGCGGCGGGGCACTCCGAGTGCCGGTACGTCGGCACGGTGTGCGCGAGCTATGCGGTCGACTTCATGAACCGAATCCGCAAGGCGCTCAGCATCGGCGGGCCGACGTTCATCCACTCGTTCGATCCGTGCCCGAAGGGATGGGACTACGATCCGATGCAGTCGCACGAGTTGGGCGAGCTCGCGGTGCTCACGGGGATCTTTCCGCTCTTCGAGGTGGAGGACCACCAACTGCGGTTGTACGGCAAGTCGAAGCAGATCGCCCAAGGGCGGCAGAAGCGGCTCCCCGTGCGCGACTATCTGCTGAAGCAGGGCCGGTTCGCGCACTTCACCGACGACGACATCGACTACTATCAGGCCAAGGTCGATGAGATGTGGACCAAGTGGCTGGTGCCCGGGGTGTTGCCGTTCGGGTCGGAGATCCTGAACGACCAGCCGCCGGCATAAGCCGATCCCGGAAGCCGACGGGAACGCTAAGACAGAGGTGAGATTGTCCCCGCTGTCAGCGCAGGCGGAACACGAAGGCTGACGCGATCGTCAGCACGCCGATCACGAGTGTGATCACGGAACTGCGAAGCCGCAGGGTCGCCCGCAGCACGGCGTCGATGGTCGCGAAGCTGACGACGGCCGAGACCGCGAGCAACGCCGCCACGGTCGTGAGGTGACGTGGGCGAGCGGGCGGGCGGCGCCGTGTTCGACGATGAGCGGCACGAGCCCGGCGCCCAGCAGGGCGGGGACATCCAGCAGGAACGAGAACCGCAGCGCCGCGTTCGCGCTGTATCCGCGCAGTAGGAGGGGCGTCACCGTCATCGCGCTGCGGCTGACTCCCGGCAGGGCGGCGAGTCCCTGACAGGCTCCGACGATCAGCGACACGACGGGTCCGGGCGCGTCGAGGGCGCCCTCCTGCGCGGTGCGCGTCAGGCGCTCGCGGCGTGCGTTGACGATGCTCGTCCCCAGGAGCAGGACGCCGATCGCGAGCATGGCCGCGGTCCCCGTGGCGGCGGTGAGCGCGTGCTTGACGAGCTCGTAGATCGGGACCCCAACCACCCCGGTCGCCGCCGTGGCCAGGACCAAGTAGCGCAGCGTGCGGGCTCCCGGTGTGCCGGCGAACGGCCGGCGGGCGCCGCCGAGCGCGGCGACGAGATCCCGGCGGAAGTACCACAGCGCGGCCAGGAAAGACCCCATGTTCGCGAGGAGCCCCAGGACGTAGGCGGTCCCGAACGAATAGCCTGCCGCCGCGAAGATGAGCGTGATCATCGTCTTGCTGCTTACCGGCAGCCACTCCACGATGCCCTGCACCATGCCGGCTATTACGGCAAGCCACACCGACGACATCAATCACTCCTCGGGATCGGCGTCAGAGACGCAGGTGGGTCGCCCTGCTCTCGACGGTAGACTTCGCCCGCCGTGCGCGAGGATGTGCCACACGGCCTGCGAAGGCAACTTCCTTGGCAGTGTAGGCGCAGTCAATCTGACTGTCGGCCTCTCGCGATTCCTTGGAGCATCGATCTTCAACGCCAGCCATGTACTTGCAATTGTGCGCAGTTGGACAGCCTTCCTTTTTATAGGTCCAGAGGAAGGACGCCTGATCGTCGGTTTCTGGACAGTCCGATGTCCTGCTGCCAGACTCTCAAACACGGCCGCGCGCGTGGTTTCGGGGGGGTTATCTCCCATCCCGCTAAAGGCGCGCGCGGATCAGAACTGAGGCGCAGGACATGCCAACGAAGCGTCTCGTGTGACAGCTGGCGATCATTCCGTGCAGGGGCAGCGACCTTCTGCCGCGCATGAGACCACGTTCCCCGCCGCCTAGATTCGCGTCGTCCTGAACCACGTCATGGCATACCTACCTCCGAGGCAAGGTGTGGGGCCTTGTGGGCGATCGGCGTCCGGGCGCGGCAGGATACGCGCAACAGGTACCGAACCTGCGGCAGAGGCGGTTGCCGGGAGGCGCGCGTGACGAAGTCGCTTGCTTGGGTCCTCGTCTGTGCGTTCTTCTGGTTGCTCGTTGAGACGGTGTCGATCCCGCCTTGGGTAACCGCTGCAGGTCCATTCCCGAACCCCGCGTGGCGGCCCGCGCCGTCGATTCATATCAGCTTCATCGAACATTTTGCTCCTGGTCACCTGCCGGAGGTCGATCTTCGGCCCAAGATCAGGAGCCGCGGATTGCAGATTCGCGACCAGGGGAATCGCGGGACATGCACGGTCTTCGCCACGACCTTTTTGATCGAGTATCAGCGAGCCGGCATGACGGGCGCGCATGGCGGCGCAGACGCCCTGTCGGAGGAGTACCTCAACTGGGCCGGCAACAAGGCAACGGGCGAGGCCAGCGACGGCGGGTTCTTCACGAAGTTCATCAGAGGGTATCGGGTATGGGCGATCGCCACAAGCGCGAGCATGCCCTACCGGGCGGCGTACAATCCCAAACGTCCCGTGACGCCGAGCGCCGTGACGATTGCCGCGGCGAAGGCGATGTTTCCGGTACGGTATCCGTTCACGACCCTCAAGGTCTGGGACGACACGAAGGGGATGACCCCCGCGGAGTTGCAACATGTGCTCGCGACGCTCCGCTCCGGCCGTCCGGTGGCCACGGGGATCTGGTGGCTCACCAACTTCGCCACCGTGAACGTCGACGGCGTACCGCTGCTGAAGGATTATCCCCGCAGCGCCAACTCGAACTCGAATCCGGCGCTGAATCCGATGTACGATGGTCATTCTATCGACCTCGTCGGTTTTCGCGAGTCACGTTTGTTCCCCGGCGGCGGATATTTCATCTTTCGCAATAGCATGGGGACAAACTTCGGCAACGCCGGGTATGGATTTGTGTCGTTCCAGTACCTGCGGGCCTACGCGAACGATGCCATCGCCATATCGCCACCACCGTGGCGGTCCCAGCAGGGCGTCACCCGTCCCGCGCATTGATCGGAACACCCCGGGCGCGCGGCATGACGTCGGGGTGACCGGTGTCCGCCGGGCGCGCGAGAAACGGGAGTACGGGAAGGACGAAATGGAAGTCCGCGCGCAAAGGCCGGACGAACATTCCCGTGTCCGGCAAAGGCGGACGAATCGACGCGTTGGCCCGACCGTCCCGTGGTCCTGGCCAGGATCTCGGCATCGCGCTTGTGTTCGAGAACAGGCATGGCGGCGTGCCGAATTGTGCGTCGCTCGGGCCGCGCATGAAGTACGGACGCCGATGGCCTTGACAGGCGCTGACGCGCGTGCTACTTGTGGGATTGTCATGAGGTTCGCTCGCACGCCTTACGTCCCGCGGCAATGCATCTGTCCGAAGCGGAGGCCACGCTCGCCCTCGCTGGGGACGGTTCCCCCTGACCGCGTGGTTCCCGCCGAAGGCTCCTGACCGCTTGGCCTCCGCTCCCCGAGGGGATCGCTGTGCCGTTGTGCGGGCGGCCTGCGCGACACATCATCATGGAGAGGGAGGACGCCAATGCCAGCTTCCTACGCTCATCCCGAGGTGCTCGTCGAGACACCCTGGCTAAGCGAACATCTGAAAGATCCCAAAGTCCGGGTCGTGGAGGTGTCGGAAGACCTCACCTTGTACGATCAGGGACACATCCCGGGGGCGGTGCACTTCAACTGGAAGTCGCAGCTGCAGGACGGGATTCGGCGCGACTGGATCGACAAGGCCCAAGTCGAGGCGCTGCTCGGGGCGCACGGCATCGGGAACGACACCACCGTGGTGCTCTACGGCGACAAGAACAACTGGTTCGCGACGTACACGTTCTGGCTGCTCTCGATCTACGGCGTGGAGCGCGCGCGCATCCTGAACGGCGGCCGCGCGAAGTGGATCGCGGAGGGGCGCCCGATCGTGACCGACGTGCCTGCGCATCCGCGCGCGACGTTCCGCGCGAAAGACGCCGATGTGAGCATCCGCGCGTTCCGGGATCAGGTGCTCTCGAAGCTCGGGAAGGGCGTCGCACTCGTGGACGTCCGGAGCCCGCAAGAGTATAGCGGCGAGCTGATCGCGATGCCGGCGTATCCGCAGGAGGGCGCACAGCGCGGCGGCCACATTCCGGGCGCTCAGCACATTCCGTGGGGGCAGAACGTGCGCGAGGACGGCACGTTCAAGTCGCCCGAGGAACTCCGCGCCCTCTACGAGGCGAAGGGGATTACGCCCGACAAAGAGGTCATCGCGTACTGCCGGATCGGCGAGCGTTCATCGCTGACGTGGTTCACGTTGGCGAAGCTGCTCGGCTATCCGAACGTGCGCAACTACGACGGCTCCTGGACCGAGTGGGGCAGCTTGGTCGGCGCTCCGATCGAGAAGCCGTAGCGGTCGCCCCGCGAGCGGCCGATCCGGCCGCGGGATGGGGAGCGAGCGTCGTTTGACGGTCGCCGAGCGACCGTGCTAGAATGGCGTCGCAACGAGAGGGGCCTCCCGTCCCCGGGACGCGGAGGCTCCTCCGTTGCCGGCCCCGGCGCGTCGCGCCGGGCGCGCTCCGTGGAGACCCTCGGGCGATGGGAGGCGGAGGATGTCGCGGCGGGCCGCAGGACAACCGTTCGAGGAGAGCGGGTACGTCAAGGAAATCCCTCCGAAGGACGCGGAGTTCTCCGATTGGTACACCGCCGTCGTGCTGAAGGCCGAGCTTGCCGACTACGCCCCGGTGCGCGGTTGCATCGTCGTCCGGCCGTACGGGTACACGATCTGGGAGCTGATGCAGCACGGCCTCGACCGCCGCTTCAAGGCGACCGGGCACACCAACGCCTACTTCCCGCTCTTCATTCCGCAGGGGTTCTTCGCGCGCGAAGCTGAGCACGTCGAGGGCTTCGCGCCAGAGATCGCGTGGGTCACGCGCGGCGGCGGCGAGGAACTGGCCGAGCCGCTCGGCGTGCGGCCGACGTCCGAGACGATCGTCGGGCATATGTACGCGCGCTGGATCCGGTCGTACCGCGATCTGCCGGTGCTGATCAATCTGTGGAACAACGTGGTGCGGTGGGAGAAGGCGACACGGCCGTTCCTGCGGACGATGGAGTTCCTCTGGCAGGAGGGCCACACCGCGCACCGCACTGCCGAGGAAGGAGAAGCCGAGGCGCGTCAGATGCTCGAGGTGTACCGCGACTTCGTCGAGACCGACCTCGCGATCCCGGTGCTGTCGGGGCGGAAGCCAGAGAGCGAGAAGTTCCCCGGCGCGGTGCGCTCGTACACCATCGAGGCGCTGATGCCTGACGGACAGGCGCTGCAGTCCGGCACCTCGCACAACCTCGGCCAGAACTTTGCGCGCGCGTTCGACATCAAGTTTCTCGACAGCGACAACACGGAGAAGCATGTCCACACGACGTCCTGGGGCGCCAGCTGGCGCCTGCTCGGCGGGCTGATCATGGTTCATGGCGACGACCGCGGGCTTGTGCTGCCCCCCCGCGTCGCGCCGTTCCAGGTCGTGATCGTGCCGATTCTCAGCGGCAAGGACCGCGACGCGGTGCTGCAGGAGGCGCGGGATCTGGCCGCGCGGCTCGAGGCCGCAGGCGTGCGCGTGCGCATGGACGCCCGCACCGAGGTCACGCCGGGGTACAAGTTCAACGATTGGGAGATGCGGGGCGTGCCGGTGCGGGTGGAGCTCGGCCCGCGAGACCTCGCGCAACGGCAGGCGATGCTGGTCCCGCGGATCGGGGGAGCGAAGCGCGCCGTGCCGCTCGACGGGATCGTGGAGGCGGTCGCGGCGGCGTTGACCGAGCACGGAGTGGAGCTGTTCCGCCGGGCGAAGGCGTATCTCGACGCGCACATCGTCTCGGCGGCGACTACGGACGAACTGGCGGAGGCGGTCGCGCAACGGCGCGGGTTCGTGCGCGTGCAGTCGTGTGACGCGGCGATGTGCGAGGGGCGGTTGCGTCAGGTGAGCGGTGCCTCACCCCGCGTGGTGACGGACGATCCTGCGACCGGCCCGTGTCTCGCGTGCGGCGCGCCCGCGACGCAGGTCGTGTACTACGCGCGCGCCTACTGACCGGTGATGGGCGGCATGGTGTCCTGGCGGCAGCGAATGCGCCGGTCGCCGTTGCTGTGGAGCGCGCTCATCGGCGCCGCGATCGGCGTGCTCGTGGTGGCCGTGTGGACCGGGACGGAGGCGCTGTTGCGCGCCACCCGGCCGTCCGGGTCCCTGCCGGCGTCGTCGCTCCTGGGAAAGCCCGCGCCCGCCCTCGCGCTGGAACGGCTCGGGGGCGGGGGGGTGCTCGACCTGCGCAGTTTCCGAGGCCGACCGGTTGTGCTCAACTTCTGGGCGTCGTGGTGCGGGCCGTGTCAGGCCGAGACGCCGCTCCTCGTGCGCCTGCACCAGACCTACGGACCCCGCGGCGTCGTGTTCGTGGGCGTGGACGCGGAGGACGACGCCAACGCGGCGCGCGGCTTCGCGCTGCGCTACCACGTGGACTACCCGCTGGTGATCGCGCGGGACGACCGGCCGCTTCGCCTCTATGGGATCTTCGGGCTGCCGACGACGGTGTTCGTCGGTCCCGACGGCGTCGTCCGCGACGCCGAGGTCGGAGGGTTCGTCGGGCCGGACGCCGAGCGCGCGGTGACCACCCGCCTCGACCGGTTGCTGCAGGCGCCGCGGTAGACGGGCGCCGTGCTGGCGCGCCACCCGCGGCGGGGGCGCAGGGAAATCCGGCGCCGTCGGATAAGGAGAGCGCCAGGGCATTTTCTGTCGCGACGGTCGCGCGTGCCAATCCTTTGTTGTTGTTCGGGGGTGGGACATGTCTTCCCGTGCGCTCCTCGCCGGGGCGTTCTTGCTGGCGTGCCTCGGGCTAACGGCCTGTACGGGACGGCAGATACTCTCGATGCGGACACACCCGCAGCAGCCGTCAGGGCCCACCGCACAGGTGTCGTCCGCGCCGTTCACCGGTCCCGCGCTGGCGGCGACCACCGACTATCCGAAGAACCCGAACGCGTCCAGGCCGGAACCGCCCGCGGAGTATGCGAGCATGAAGGACCCGCTGACGGCGACGCCCGCGAACCTCTCCAGCGCGAAGCAGCTGTTCAACGCCAACTGCGCGCCGTGTCACGGCGCCGCTGGGGCGGGGGACGGTCCGGCCGCGTCCGCGCTGAACCCGAAGCCAGCTGACTTCCGCACTCCGATCCACGCGAAGTTGCCGGATGGCTACTACTTCTGGCGGGTGACGAAGGGCGGCAGCGTTCCGCCGTTCAGCGCCGCCGGGTCCGCGATGCCGCCGTGGGAAGGCTCGTTGACCCCGCAGCAGCGATGGCTGCTGATCCTGTACGTGAAGAGCTTCTCCGCGTCCAAGTGACCGTCCCGAATGATGCGGGCGCTCCGCCGCCCGGCTCGAGTGGAGCGGACGCCGCGGTCGAGCGCGTGCGCACAGCGCTGGCGGAGCGCCGTCTCCCGCTCGAGATTCTCGAGTACCCGGCCGGTACCCGCACCGCCCACGACGCCGCGCGCGCCGTGGGCACCTCCGTGGCGCAGATCGTGAAGTCGCTCGTGTTCCTCGCCGATGAGCGTCCGATCCTGGTGCTTGCGTCCGGCGCGAACCGTGTGGACGTGCGCAAGGTGGCTGGCCTTGCGGGTGCGTCGCGGGTGGAGAAAGCGACCGCGAAGACGACCAGGGACGCGACCGGGTTCAGCATCGGCGGCGTGCCGCCGCTTGGCCACGCCACGTCGCTTCCAGTGTACCTCGATCGGGCGCTGCTTGCGCATCCGGTCGTGTACGCGGCCGCGGGGACGGCGAACACGGTGTTCGCGATCGCACCGGACGACCTGGTGCGCGCGACCGGCGGGACGGTGGGAGATCTTGCGGAGGAGGCGCCGGACTTGCCCGCCCCTGGGAACGTCCGGGACAGCTGAGCCCGAACGCCCCAAGCTCGGTCCAGATCCGAATTGGGCCGGTGCAGCGTCGGGAGTTGAGGTAGCTGATCCGTCGCTCGCGCAGTAGGAGTCAGATCGGTCGATTGCGCCACCCCGCACCGCATGCTATGATTCTGTGGACAATCGCATAGATCTGAAAGCCTTCGGGGCAGGGTGAGCCGGCCGTGCGGCCGGCAATTCCCGATCGGCGGTACAGCCCGCGAGCGGGTCCGCGTTACCGCGGAGTCGCAGGATCTGGTGAGAGTCCAGAGCCGACGGTACAGTCCGGATGGAGAAGGCGTTGTGGATGTGCGCCACTTTTTTGCCCCGAGGGTGACATTTGCCTCGGGGTGTTTTCGTTGGCGACGGACGTGCAGAGCGAGGAACGGTACATGCGCGAGGCGCTCCGCCTTGCGCGGCGGGGCGCGGGGGCGACCAGTCCCAATCCCATGGTCGGCGCCGTGGTGGTTGCCGGCGACGAGGTCGTGGGGACCGGATATCATCCCCGTCTCGGCGATCCGCACGCGGAGGTGTTCGCGCTTCGAGAGGCGGGGTCGCGCGCCAGAGGCGCGACACTGTACGTGACGCTGGAGCCGTGCGTGCACTGGGGGCGCACGCCACCGTGCACGGAGGCGATCATCAGCGCGGGGATTCGGCGTGTCGTGGCGGCGATGCCTGATCCCGATCATCGGATGGGTGGCCGCGGGCTGCGCCGGCTGGCCGAAGCCGGGGTCGAGACCCGCGTCGGCGTCGCAGAGCGCGAGGCCACGGTGCTCAACGAGGCCTACGTGAAGCACCGGACCACCGGCCTGCCCTTCGTCACCGCGAAGTGGGCGATGACGCTCGACGGTCGGATCGCGACCCGGTCCGGCGAATCGCAGTGGATCTCGGGCGAGGCGTCGCGGGCGCTGGCGCACGAGCTACGGGCGGCGTCCGACGCGATCCTCGTCGGCATCGGGACCGTGCTCCGCGACGACCCCGTCCTGACCGCGCGGACGCCCGCGGCCGTGCGGAACCCGCGGCGCATCGTCCTCGACAGCACCCTGCGCATCTCTCTTGGTGCCCGCGTGTTCGCACGCGACGGCACACCCGTGGTGGTAGCGACGACGGACCGCGGGCGTCCGAACACCCGGCGGGCGCTCGAGGCGATGGGCGTCGAGGTCGTGAGCGCCGCTGGGGCGGACGGACGCGTGGATCTCGTAGCGCTCTTGCGGGAGCTGGCGCGCCGTGGGGTGCTCAGCCTGCTCGTCGAGGGGGGCGGCACCGTGCTCGGTGCGTTCGCGGACGCGGGCCTCATCGACAAGGTCGTGGCGTTTGTCGCGCCGACGCTGGTGGGCGGACCGGCTCCGGGACCGGTCGGCGGGCACGGCGTCGAGGCGCTCGCGCAGGCGCGGCGTCTGGTGCGTACCGGCGTCCGGCTGGTCGGCGAGGACGTGGTGATCGAGGGGTACGTCGCGCCGGCATCACCGGCCGGCGAGACGCAGAAGGGGGCGTGAGCATGTTCACCGGGATCGTCGAGACGGCGGGCATCGTCCGGGCGGTCGTCCCGAGCGACGGCGCCGCGCGGCTCGTGGTGGAGGCGGGCGCCTTTCTCGACGGTGCGCGCGTCGGCGACAGCATCGCCGTCAACGGCGTCTGCGTGACCATCACGCGCACCGGCGGTCCGCTGTTCGAGGCGGACCTCGGCGCGGAGACGCTGCGCCGGACGACGCTCGGACAGCTGCGGTCCGGCGTCCGCGTCAACCTGGAACGGCCGCTCGCCGTCGGCGACCGGCTCGGCGGGCACCTCGTGCAGGGACACGTCGACGGCATCGGCCGTGTGCTCGAGCGCCGGCAGGAAGGGCAGGGGTGGTGGGTCGAGATCGCCGTCCCCGACGCGCTTGCCCGGTATGTCGTGGAAAAGGGGTCGATCACGGTGGACGGCGTGAGCCTGACCGTCGCGTCGACGGGCGCGGGGCGCTTCGGCGTGTCGTTGATCCCCCACACCTGCGCGGTCACGACGTTGGGGCAGCTACGGACGGACGCGTACGTGAACCTCGAGGTGGACGTCCTGGCCAAGTACGTCGAACGGCTCGTCGGCGCGTACACCGGGGTCCGCGAAGGCACGTCCTCCGAGGAGCGTGGTGCGTAATGGCCGGGCACCCACAGACCGCCAGCGTGTTTGCGACCGTCGACGAGGCGATCGCGCGGGTCCGCGAGGGCGGCACCGTGATCGTGGTGGACGACGAGGAGCGGGAGAACGAGGGCGATCTGCTGATTGCCGCCGAGCGGGTGACCCCCGAGGCGATCAACTTCATGCTCAAGCACGGCCGCGGGCTCGTCACCGTGCCGCTGAGCGCGCAGCGGTTGGAAGCCCTCGACCTGCCGCAGATGGTGTCCCGCAACACCTCCCACCAAGGCACCGCGTTCACCGTGTCGGTGGGCGCGCGCGACAAGATCACCACCGGGATTTCCGCCCACGATCGCGCGGCGACGGTCCGTGCGCTCGTGGATCCCGCGACGCGGCCCGAAGACCTCTCGCGTCCCGGGCACGTCTTCCCGCTGCGGGCGACCCCGGGCGGGGTGCTGCGGCGCGCCGGGCACACCGAGGCGGCGGTGGACCTCGCGACGCTTGCGGGGCTCCAACCCGCCGGCGTGTTGTGCGAGATTATGAGCGACGACGGCACGATGGCGCGGTTGCCCGAGCTCGTTGAGCTCGCGGCCCGGCACGGGCTGCCGCTGATCTCGGTGCGGGACCTCATTCGGTACCGGCTGCTCCGCGACCGGTTCGTCCGGCGCGAGGGCACCACACGTCTGCCCACAAAGTTCGGCGAGTTCGCGGCCGTCGTGTACGAGAACACCCTCGACGGTGCGAGCCATCTCGCCGTGACGCGAGGGGATCTCAGCGGGGAGTCCCCCGTGCTGGTGCGCATGCACTCGGAGTGCCTGACCGGTGAGGTGTTCGGGTCGCTCCGGTGCGACTGCGGCGATCAGCTGCGGATCGCGCTCGAGCGGATCAACCGGGAGGGACGGGGGGTGCTCGTCTACATCCGGCAAGAGGGACGCGGCATCGGCCTCACCAACAAGATCCGCGCCTACGCCCTGCAGGACGCCGGCAAAGACACCGTCGAGGCGAACGAACTGCTCGGGTTCGCGCCCGATCCACGCGACTACGGCGTCGGCGCCCAGATCCTCGCCGACCTCGGGCTCCGCCGCATCCGGCTGTTGACCAACAATCCGGCGAAGCGCGTCGGGCTGGAGGGGTACGGGATCGAGGTCGTCGAGCGCGTGGCCATCGAGACCCCGCCGAACCCGGAGAACTACCGGTACCTGGCGACGAAACGGCACAAGCTCGGCCACCTGTTGCACCTGGAGTGACGGACGCCACGATGCCGGAGCGGGGGCGGTACGACGGCAGCGGGTTGCGCGTCGGCATCGCCGTCAGCCGGTTCAATGAGCACGTCACGCGCCGCCTCCTCACCGGCGCCCGCGACGCGCTCCGGCGCTGCGGCGTCGCCGATGACGCGGTCGACGTGGCCTGGGCGCCCGGTGCGTTTGACCTGCCGGTGGTCGCCCAGGCGCTGGCGCAGTCAGGACGGTACGACGCGGTGGTGTGTCTCGGGTGCGTCATCCGGGGCGAGACGACACACGATCGCTACGTGGCCCTCGGCGCAGCGGTCGGCCTCAACCGGGTCGCGTTGGACGGGCGCCTCCCGGTCACGCTCGGGGTGTTGACGACGGAGACGCTCGCGCAGGCCGAGGATCGGAGCGGCGGCGCCCACGGGAACAAGGGCGAGGACGCGGCGCTCGCCGCGGTGGAGTTGGTGAACACGCTGCGGGGCCTGCGGCCGCACGGTCCGGACGGCGGCGGCCGCGCCGGGGAGGCGGGTCTGAGGTGACGGAGCGCGAGACGGCTGGCGTGCTGTTCGAAGGCGGTCGGATCTATACCACCGTTGCGGGCGGACCCGACGCCGCGGCGCTCGCGGTCGAGGGCGAGCGGGTCGCCGCGGTCGGGGAGGTGCAGGATCTCCGCGCCAGGTTCCCACATTTCGCCAGGATCCCGCTCGATGGCCGCACGGTGCTGCCCGCGTTCACCGACAGCCACATCCACATCGCGGGGTTCGGCCTGTCGCTCCGGCACGTCGATCTCCGGTCGTGCCGCTCGCTCCGGGAGGCGGTCGCCCGCGTCGCGGCCGCGGCGAACGACGCCCGCC
Organism: bacterium; assembly: GCA_035295165.1. Lineage (NCBI taxonomy): Bacteria > bacterium. The sequence continues at coordinate 57,895 of DATGJN010000088.1, read as the reverse complement.
CCGGGCAGTGGATCCTGGGCGGCGGCTGGGACAAGAACCTCTGGCCGGAGGGTCGGTTCCCGCGGCGCGACGACCTCGACCCGGTGACCGGCGCGCGTCCCGTCGCGCTGCGCAGCAAAGACGGCCACACCGCCTGGGTCAACTCTGCGGCGCTTGCGCTTGCCGGGATCACGCGCGACACCCCGGATCCCGAGGGCGGCACGATCGTGCGCGACGCCGAAACCGGCGAGCCCTCGGGGTTGCTGGCGGAGCGGGCGACCCATCCGCTGCTTGCGCTCGCCGGGCGCCCGTCTCCTGAGGCGGTCGAGGAGGCGATCCGGGACGCGTCGGAGGTGCTGCATCGGGCCGGCGTCGCAAGCGTGCACGTGGTGGAGGGGGGCGACGTCCTCGCGGCGTGCCAGCGTTTGCGCGCGCGGGGCGCGCTCGGCGTGCGCGTGTGCATGATGATTCCGGAGGAATCGCTCGAGGCGGCGATCAAAGTGGGGCTGCGGAGCGGCTTCGGCGACGCCACGCTCCGCCTGGGCGGCGTCAAGATCTTCTCCGACGGGGCGCTCGGCTCGCAGACCGCGAGCATGCTCGAACCGTATGAGAGCCAGCCGGGGAACCGCGGCGTCGTGGTGCGTACCGCAGACCAGCTCCGGACGCTTGTCGGTACCGCCGCCGCGCACGGGATCGCCGCGGTCGTGCACGCGATCGGCGACCGCGCCAACCGGTGCGTGCTCGACGCGATCGAGGCCGCGCGCGCCGACTCGGCGCGCTGGGGGTTGCGGCACCGCATCGAGCATGTGCAGTTGCTCCACCCCGACGATCTGCCGCGCCTGGCGGCGCTCGGCGTCGTGGCGTCGATGCAGCCGATCCACTGTACCCAGGACCGTGACATCGGCGACCGCTACTGGGGGGCGCGGAGCCGGTACGCCTACGCGTTCCGCTCGCTCCTGCGGTGCGGGACGCACCTGACGTTCGGATCGGACGCGCCGGTCGAAACGCCGGACGTATTCGCGGGGATCTATGCCGTGGCGACGCGCAAGCGGCGCGACGAGCCGGCCCGGCCGGCGTGGTATCCCGAGGAGCGTCTGACCATCGAAGAAGCGATCGCGGCGTACACGGAGGGGCCGGCCTATGCCGCCGGCGAGGAGCGCATCAAGGGGAAGCTCCTGCCGGGGTACCTCGCCGACTTCGTCGCCCTGTCCCGCGATCCGCTCGCGGGCACCCCCGACGAACTGCCGGAGACTCAGGTGGAGATGACGGTGGTTGGCGGAGCGGTTCGTTACTCGGCTTCGTCGGGGTCGGGCAGTTCGTCCGCGTCGTCGTCGGTGTCGTCTAGGAACTCGAGCACGTCCGCCGGTTGAGTGCCGTCGAGCTCGTCGCCGTCCTCGCGCTCGACGCGGGTTTCCTCCTGATAGCCACACTCGGGGCACTCATACACGAGGACCTCGCCGATCTCGTCGGCCGTGATGAGTTCCATCTCTTCCTGGCATTCTGGGCAGATCTTCGTGAACGGCATCTCCATCGCGACGCTCCGCTTCGGTGCACGGTGGAAACCTCCTCCTCGTGCGCATCCCCAGACGCGGCGCGGACCCGGGGGCGTACGTCCCCGGGTCCGCGCACGGTCCGGTCGCGACCGGACTACTTGAGGATACCGAACATCTCCGCGCGCTTGGCGACGACGTCCCAGTCCAGGTTGTCGAAAAACTTGTCGATGTACGAGGCTTTGCCCGTGCCGTAATCGATGAAGTAGGCGTGCTCGAAGCAGTCGAGCGCCACGAGCAGCCCGCAGTTCCAGACCGGGTACGTATTCTGCTCGTCGCCGATGAAGTTGAAGACCTGGCTCGTATCGAAGTCGTACGCGGTCCACGCCCACCCGCGCGCGGCGATGGCGGTCGCCTTCATGTCGGCCTTCCACGCGTCGAAGGACCCGTACGCCTTCTCGATCAGACCCAACAGCTTGCCAGACGGTTTGCCGCCCTTGCCGCCGAGGTGTTCGAAGTAAAGCTCGTGATTCTTCACGCCCCCGAGAGCGCGGGACAGCTCCACCTTCAACTCGCGGAGCTCCGAGTATGTGGGGTTGGCCTTCGAGAGATCCACCCCGCCGCCGGCGAGGCGGTCGAGAATCTCGTTCGACTTGCCCACGTACCCTTGATAAAGCTTGTAGTGCTCCTCCATCGTTTTCTTGCTGATGCCGTTCAGCTCGACCTCAAACGAGCGGAACTTCTTGGCCTCGAACTTCGCCATGAATCGTCCCTCCTCTCGGGGTTTGCAACGCCATCGCGCGTGCACGTCGACCAGCGGGGGGTAGCCAGTAACGGCTTAATTATACGTCCCGGCGGAACGCCGGGGCAAGCCGCGCGCTGCCGGGCCGACTACCGCGGCGCGGGCGGCGGAGTGTTTGCCGCGGCGTCCGTGCGCGTCACGTAATCCTCCTTCCGATATGTTCCCCGTTGTCCGCAGTGGGGACACGCGTGGTAGTTTGCCGCGAACGTTGCCTTGGTGAAGTTCCGAGTGGCCATCCGGATGCCTGTGTCGAACTCGCGCCCGCAGGCGCTGCAGCGAACCAAGAGGACGAGCCGGGCCACGCTCGCGCTACGCCCCCTGGCCGTCGCGTCGTACGCGCGCTGCGGTCATGTCCGCGCGGCGCCAGATTCGATATCGACCCTCGCCGACGAGCGGCACAGGGAGCACACCCGCGCGATCCGGGTCGAGCAGGGTGGTGGGCGAGACGTTCAGGATCTCCGCCGCCTCGACGACCGTGACGATATCCTCACCGTCCCGAACCATCCGGCACAGTGTGGCCAGAAAGGAGTGGGCGTCTGTGGGGCGCGACAGGAAGAACTCGACCGCCCCGCGCCCGTCGAGGTGCGCCTGCTTGGTCAGGTTGCTGAAGCGTCGCAGTTCGTCAGGGCAGCCGCGAAGATGGGCGAGGACGATCGTATCGAGGTTCTCGGGGGCGACGTGTCCCGGCAACGCAGAGGCCTCCTGCACGCGCCCAACCGGCGCCCCGGTGCGCGTGCCATGCGGTATCCGAGGATGACATGGTGCCGAAGGGGAGACTCGAACTCCCACGGGCTCTCGCCCACTACGCCCTGAACGTAGCGCGTCTGCCAATTCCGCCACTTCGGCATGCGTCTTTCCGGCGAAACCAGCATACTGGAGGCGTCGATCGAGTGTCAAGGCGACAGGTTCGACGCGACGCGCTACGTTCCGGACTCCGCTCCCGGCAGCGCCGCAATGACCTCGGGGAGACGGGAGAGGTCGCGGAGTTCGCGCGTGGGACGGACCGCGTGCGTCGGTTCGCCGTGGCGGTTGATGAAGACGGTGCGATATCCGAGCGCGGCCGCGGGGGCCATGTCGTGGTACAGGCTCGCGCCGACGTGCACCGTTCGGGCCGCGGCGGCGCCGGTCTCCGCACGAAAGCGCTCCCAGTGACCCGGCGCCGGCTTGTAGCTGCCGCAGTCCTCGGCGGTGATGACCGCATCAGGCGTCACGCGCAGGCGCGCGGTCGACGTCGCGAGGAGATCGCGATCGACGTTCGACAGAATCGCGAGTCGGTATCCGGCTCGCCGCAGGGCCTCAAGCGCTGCCGGCACCTCGGGGAACGGCGCCCATCGCGCCAGCGACTCCGGCAGCACCTGGCGCCGATCCGGCGGCAGGGGATGACCGAGCGCCCGCATCAACCTGGCGCTGGCTTCGGTCAGCACCTCTCGGTAGGGACGATACGCCTCGTGCTCGACCTCGGCTTCGACGGCGATGTATCGGGCGGCGAGGGCGCGCCGTTCCATCGGCACCGGCAACAGCGGAACGAGGGCATCCGCGACGCCGCCTTCCCAGTCGATCAGGGTCCCGTAGCAATCGAAGGTGATCCACTCGACGGTCGACACGGGCGCCTTGTTTCGGTGCCCGTGCAGGTCGTCCCTGCGGCCCGGCGCGCGCCGGCGCCGTGGTTTGCGTTGCGGGACGCCTGGGTAAGGTCTTGGTGATCGGCGTCGTGCGCAACCTGATGGGATGGCACGGCTGCGGCGTCCGCGTCCATTCTTTTCAATCCCCGGCTGTGCTCATCATTCGCGGCGGCGCGACGGCGTCCGGTCCCGACGGGGGACGGTTGGGCTCGGGAATTGACGACGTTCGAGCCACGTTCTCTGGGTGCGGAAAGGGTGTGAATGGGATGGCAACGAACGTCCATTCGCGGACGCGTTGGCTGGCGTTACCGTCATGGCTCAGAGGGATTCGAACCGGCGTGACGGCGTGGATGGTGTTGGCGGTGGCCGGCTGGGTCGCCGCGGGGTTCGCCGGGGCGTCCGCCCTGTGGGCTCATCAAGAGACGGCTCGGATAGCGGTGCTGGCGGGGCTGACGCCGGTGTCCGGACCGGGCATCGAGGTCACGCTGTCCGACTCGACGCGCGCGCTTGCGCCCGCCGAGAACCCAAGCGAGGCCCTGGTGCAGGACAGCGATCTGCTCTTGTTGGAGATGATGTTGTGGTACGGCGGCGCTCGAGCGGTTGCGGTCAACGGCGTGCGGATCACGGCCGAAACCTCCATCATTTCCTCGGGTCCGACCGTCGTGGTCGACGGCCATCGCATGGTGGCGCCGTTCCGCGTGTCCGCGGTGGGCGATCAGCGGTTGCTCCAAGGCGTGCTCCAGACGCGCGGCGGGTTTCTCGACCGGCTGCGCGACAGCGGCCTTGGCGTCCAGGTTACGGCGCGATCCTACGTCGCCGTTCCCGCGGCGACCGCCGGCATGGTGCCGCAATAGCCTGACGCCGGTGCACCGCGTGCAGACATCGTCTGAGGGGGGCGACGGCATGAGCATTCTCGCGTGGATCATCGTCGGTATCGTTGCGGGGTGGTTGGCGAAACACGTGATCCCCGGGGAAGGGCCCGGTGGGGTGATCGGGGACCTGGTCGTCGGTGTGGTGGGCGCGTTGATTGGGGGTTGGATCTTCCAGTCCCTCGGACACCCAGGCGTGACCGGACTCAATCTGACCTCGATCGTGGTGGCGTTCATCGGCGGCGTCATCCTCCTGCTGATCATTCGCGCCGTGGGGGGCCGACGGAGCGCGGCCTAGCGAACACGCGGCCTGCCAGGAATCGTCCTCTGACGAGAAACGGTGCCCCGGATCCGGGCACCGTTTCTCGTTGCACGGTGGCGTTGAGCGGCCGGGCGGGGGCGTGTGCCAGGAACGCGTTGGCATGCGAAGAATCCTCTGGATCGTGAAGCTCGTGTCGCTCAACGTGGGGATGCCGACCGAGATCGAAGTGGACGGCCGCACGGTCCTCGCCGGCATCTTCAAGCAGCCGGTGCCGAGCCGTGTGCCGATGCGTACGCTGCACCTCGAAGGCGACGGCCAAGCTGATCTGCGCGCCCACGGGGGGCCGTTCAAGGCGGTGTACGCGTATCCGAGCGAGCACTACCGGTTTTGGACCCGTGAGCTCCCCGGGACCGAACTGCCGTGGGGTGCGTTCGGTGAGAACTTGACGGTGACCGGCTGTATGGAGGACGCCGTGTATATCGGGGACCGTTTCAGGATCGGGTCCGCTGAGGTGGTCGTCACGCAGCCGCGGATGCCCTGTTACAAACTCGGGATCCGACTGGGACGCCCTGACATCGTTGACCGGTTTCTGGCGAGCGGCCGCAGCGGATTCTACTGCGCGGTGGCGCGCGAGGGCGACGTCGGCGCCGGAGACGAGATCGAGGTCGTCGTCCGCGATCCGCACCGGGTCTCGGTTGCGGACATCGCGGGGCTGTTCACGCTCGTCGACGTCCCGTACGACCCTGCGGAGCTGCGCGCGCGGTTGCGGCGCGCCGTTGAGGTTCCCGCGCTCGCGGAGGGACTGCGGCGCCGCCTCAAGGGTCGGCTGGCCGAGTTCGGCTGGGACGCATAGCGGGCGGTCGGCGTCACGGCACCTCCTGAGGGCGACGCCCGCCCGGCGTCGCACGTGCGTCGGCCGGGAACCAAGCCGAGCGCGGCGCCCCGCCCGCACGCAGGGAGGGCTTGTGGACGGGCGGGGTGTATATAGCGGGGTGTATATATAGGATCCGGCGAACGCCGGCACGACGCTGGATCATACTGGGGGGAAGGACCTTATGCGCACGCCTGCGTGGGTAAACACTTCGATGAGCCGCCGGAGCCTGCTGCGACGAACCGCCGCCGCTGGCCTGGGGCTGGCCGCGCTCCGCGGACCGGCGGGATTCCTCGACCCCATGGCCGCCTCGGCCGCCTCGGCGCTCACGCTGTCGTATCCGAGCTGGATGTTCAGCGAGCCGAGCACCGGCAAGTACTTCCGCGACATGAGCGCGGCGTACACGCAGGCCCATCCGAATGCGCAGGTGGACCTGATCCAGCTCCCCGCGGGGCAGTACGTGGAGAAGATCTTCACCGAGGTCCAAAGCGGCCAGGTGCCCGACATTCTCCCGCTGTTCACGACGCAGATGCCGCAGTACATGCACCTTGACCTGCTCGAGCCCCTCGATCCGTGGCTCGACAAGGCGCCGTTCAAGAACAAGCTCGTGCTGCTGCAGCGGTTCGCGCAGAAGAACGGCAAGAACTACGGCGTGGCGCTGACCGCGTCCCCACAGGGACTGCTCTACAACCAGGCGCTGCTCGAAAAAGCGAAGGTCGATATCCCGAAGACCCTGGACGACCTCTACACGGCCGCAGACAAAATCTACAAGGCGACCGGCGTCTTCGGGTTTGGGGTCCACGTGGACACCTCCGCGATGCTCCTGGCGTACGTCTCGTGCATGCAGTGGGTGCTGGGGAACGGCAGCGACTTCAGCAAGACCGACGGGTCGATCACGTGCAATGCGCCGAAGACCGTCGAGGGGTTCCAGCAGATGATGCGGTTCGTGAACGCCCCGTTCGCCCCGAAGGGTCTCGGATGGTACCAGCTCCGCACGATGTTTGCCGAGGGAAAGATCGCGATGTTGTTCGACGGGCCGTGGGACCTGGGCCAGGTCAAGACGGTGAGTCCGAGCCTCTACCCCCTGGTCGGCATGGCGCCCTGTCCCACCCCAACGCACGCCGCGATCACCGGCGGTGCGTTCTACACCATGCTCAAGAAGGAAACGAATAAGCAGGCCGTCTGGGACTACATCGCGTTCGCGACGAGCGACGAGTGGCAGCGGCGGTGGGTCGAGGTCGAGGTGCAGGTGCCCGGGATCACGATCGCGCCGACGTCCGCGTTTCTCCGGCAGAATCCCGGATATCGGTACGTCACGGAACTCGCCGCAAAATACGCCACCGGATTCGGATATCTGCCGCCCGGATACGAGCTCGTCGCGACGACGTTGCAGACGAAGGTCATCGACCACGTCGGCGACATCTGGTCGGGCGCGAAGTCGCCCAAGGTCGCGATGGACGACTGTCAGAAGGAGCTCGAGGCGTGGGCGAAGACACTGCCCCCGGGCGGGCGCAGTTAGGCGCGTAGCGCGTTGCGGCGTTCGCTGAGCGGGGGCGCGGCGGCGTCCGTGTGCCCCGACCCAGCGGGCGCCACGCTGGTGCGGGCGGACCGCCCATGAAGCGGGAACGTCGTGTCTTCGCGATGGCGATGATGGCGCCCACGGTGCTGTGGACGCTGTTCGTGCTCGTGTATCCGGTCGCCGTGACGATCCGCAACAGCCTGTACAATGTCGGCGCCGGCTTCGACCCGCACCCACCGTTTGTCGGTCTGGGGAACTACGCGGCCCTGCTGGACGATCCGATCTTCTGGCATTCCGTGCGCGTCACCGCGTTGTTCACGCTCGGCAACCTGCTGGGGTCCTTCGGGCTGGGCCTGTTGACGGCCCTGCTGTTGCACGAACGGTTCCACGGCCGGCCGCTCGCGCGCGCGATCCTGCTCCTGCCGTGGGCGATGCCGCAGGTCGCGGCGGTGGTCGTGTGGCGGTGGCTGCTGCAAGTGCAGTACGGCGCCGTCAACTACATCCTGTGGCGCCTGCACCTCGTCGCGACCCCGTCGATCCAGTGGTTGGTCCGGCCGAGCCTCGGGCTCTACGCCGTGCTCGCCGCGACCGTCTGGTGGCAGTATCCGATCGCGACCACGTTTCTCCAGGCTGGGATCCAGTCGGTGCCCGTGGACCTCTACGAGGCGGCCGGCATCGACGGCGCCAGCGGGTGGCAGCGGTTTCGTCACGTCACGTGGTCCGGCCTGCGCCACGTGCGCAACATCCTGCTGCTGATGCTCCTGTTCTGGTCGCTCGGGCAGGTGATCATCATCTGGACCATGACCGCGGGCGGTCCGGCGCGCGCCACGCAAACGCTCGCGATCCTCGTCTACCAGCGCGCGTTCTCCGACTTCCAGTTCGGCAGCGCCGCCGCGCTCGCGACGATCGTCCTTGCGATCTCGTTGAGCATCGGGTTGCTCTACTACCGGCTGACGCTCCGCGCGGCGCAGGAGGCGTAGGGTGGCGCTGCGACGTCTCGCTCGCCGCGGGTTCCTGTACGCGGGGACGGCGTTCGTGTGCGTGGTCGTCGGGTTCCCGATCTATTGGATGGTCACGAGCGCGCTCGAACCCGGCAACCTGTTCAACTTCCCCCCGCAATTCCTTCCCACGCATCCGGCGTGGAGCAACTTCGCCCACATCTTCACGGTGAACCCGCTCGCGCACTGGTTGGCAAACAGCCTGTTCGTCGCCTTCGGGACGATGACGTGCTCGCTGCTGCTCGGCGTGCACGCCGCGTACGGCCTGTCTCGATTCCGCAGTCGGCCGGTCGACGCCCTGGGGTTCCTGATGCTCGTCGGACAGATGATCCCGGTGACCGTGCTGACGATCCCGTTCTACGTGCTGTTCCGCGGCCTGCACCTGATCGATACGCTCACCGGGATCGTCATCGCCACCACGACGTTCAGCGTTCCGTTGTGCCTGTGGATGTTGAAGGGATTCTTCGACGGGGTGCCGCGGGAACTGGACGAGGCGGCGCTGACGGACGGGTGCACGCGCCTCGGCGCGCTGTACCGTGTGATCCTGCCCTCGGCGCTCCCCGGCGTGGTCGCCTCGGCGACGTTCGGGTTTATGCTGGGGTGGAACGAGTTCTTCTTTGCGAGCACGTTTCTCAGCACCGAGACGAAGTGGGTCGGCACCGTCGGCCTGGTGACGTACATGGGGCAGTACTTCGTGGAGTGGTCGGCGCTCATGGCCACGGCGTTCGTGATCACGATCGTCCCGGCGATCCTGTTCCTGGCGACGCAGCGGTACATGATGGCGGGGATCACCCAGGGCGCGGTGAAGGCGTGACGGTTCGCGCTGCGGTGATTGGCTGCGGACTCATGGGACGGCGGTACGCGGCGGTGCTCCGCGTCGCCCCCGGGGTCGAGATCGTCGGGTACGCGGACCCCGACCCGCGGGCGCTCGACGCGGCCCGCCGGATCAGCCCGGCACCTGGGTTCGCCGACCATCGCGCGCTGCTCGCCGAGGCGCGGCCGGATGCGGTCTGCGTGTGCACTCCCGACGACCTGCACCGGGAGCCCGCCGTGGACGCGCTGGACGCCGGCGCGGCGCTCCTCGTGGAGAAGCCGCTGGCGACGACGCCGGAGGACGCAGACGCGATTCAGCGCGCGGCCGAGCGCGCCGGGACCCCGGCGATGGTCGGCCACCTCCTCCGGTTCGACGCCCGGTACGCGGCGGCGCGACAGGCGGTGGCCGCGGGTGGGGTGGGGCGGGTGCTGCACGTCCGCGCGTTCCGGAGTGCCGCGGCGGCCGACCGGCGGCGGCGCGGCGCACGGATCTCGGCGCTGTGGCACCTGGCCGTGCACGACGTGGACTTGGCGCGCTGGATCACAGGGTGCGAGGTGACGGCCGCGGCCGCAAGCGGAGTGACCGATCTCGACGGCGCGCTTGTCGTGGCGGCGGCGCACCTCGTGCTGGAGGGCGGTGCGCTCGCCACGCTGGACGCGTCCTGGGCGCTGCCGGACGCGTTCGCCGGCCGCGTGTGGACCGGGTTCACCGTCATGGGGACCACCGGCTGCCTCGATGTGCCATCGACGCACGCCTCCGTCGCCGCACACGCCGCGGGCGGGGTCACGTACACGGACCCGACGCGTTTCTTCGAGCCGCCCGGGCTGTCGCCGCAGGGCGCGCTGCGCGACGAGATCTCGGCGTTCCTCGACGCGGTGCGGGGACGGACGGCGTTGCCGGTCCCGCTCGTCGAGGGGGTCCGAGCGGTGCGCGTGGTCGCGGCGCTCGAGCGCGCGCTCGCGTCGCGAGCGTGGGTGCCGGTGGCCACGTGATCCGTGTCTGAGCATGAGGCCTGACGAGGAGGGTCCACGGTGCTGAATGTTGCCGTCGTCGGTGCGGGCCTGCTGGGCGCGCGCCACGCGAGAGCGTACGCCGAACTTGGCGGATGCCGCTTGATTGGGGTGTATGATCTGGACCGGGGGCGCGCAGACGCCGTGGCGTCGCGTCACGGTGCTCGCGCGTTCACATCGCTCGAGGAACTGCTACGTGCCGGCGTGGACGCGGTGTCCGTGGCGACGCCGGACCACGCGCACCACGATCCGGTCACGGCGTGTCTCGACGCCGGGGCGCACGTGTTCGTTGAGAAACCCCTGGCCATCGACCCGGCGGAGGCCCGCGCGCTGGTCCGTCGGGCCGCGGAACGCCGCCGCGTGTGCATGGTGAACTACAGCCAACGCTGGCTGCCCGAGTCCCGCCGCATCGAACGGCTCGTCGCATCCGGCGTCCTCGGGGAGATCGCCTTCATCGAGTCCCACCGGTGGGACGCGGCCTGGGTGCCGGAGCGCATGATCGCCGGGTGGGCGGATCACACGACGCCGATCCACTTCATGTCGAGCCACGACATCGACCTGATCCTCTCGTGGACCGGCCGCCGCGCGCGCCGGGTCTACGCCGTGGCCCATCGCGGAGCGCTGTCCCGGAAGGACACCGTGGACGGTTACGACGCGCTCCTGACGCTGGAGGGGGGCGTTCGGGTCAGCCTGCATTCGTCCTGGATCCTGCCGGAAACGTTTCCTGCGGCCGCCGACAGCCGGCTCGAGGTGATGGGAGCTGGCGGGGCACTGTTTCTCGACGGGAACCGGCGCGAGCTGTCGCTCTTTCGGCCGCGGCACAGTGAGCGAGTCGTGTTCGGCGGTCCGCGCACGGCCGACGAGGTGAACGGCCGGCTCGCCGGGGCGTTCGTCGAGTCGCTGCGCGCGTTTCTGGACGCGGTCGCCGCGGACGATCACGACGCGCCAACGTCGGCGGCGCGGACGCTGCACGTGGTCGAGGTGCAGGCGGCGACTGTCGAATCCGCGGAACGGGAGACCGAGATCGAGGTGCCCGACGCCGGCGCGCGGCGCTAGCCTAGGCGCGCGAGTGTTTCCGGAAAAACTCCGCGATGCCGCGTTTCTGCAAGGTCCCTTGAGCGACCGCCAGGACGGTGCCCGCGAGTGCTACGTTGGTCGCACGGACCGCAACGTCGTGCATCTCGAGGATACGAGTGCCGTGGCGATCTCAGTGCGCTTGTTGCCATCTGGGAATGAATGATTATTGACGATGTGGAAGAGATGAGCGGCGGCCATCTCGAAGAGATCGCCATGGCAATATTCGGTCGTGCTTCCAGCTTGTGGCATGGCGAGCGCCGAGTGAAGGAGACCAAGATCGCGGATTTCCGCGGCGCCACCGGTACATCCAGAACGTCCGGCCGTACACCCATAAACGGTCGACTCGCCCTGGAACTGCTCGAGGAGCGCTCCGGCTTCGTGGTCGAGCCCCGAGTAAACAGGGCAATAAGGAGGGAAGTGACCGATCGCCTCGTCCCGCCGGCCGAGTTCGTCCAGGCACGCGTCGAAGGTAACAGCCCGGCTGCGCGCGCAGGTCTGCGCCGGGCGCTCGGAGTCAACCACCGTGTTGCGGACTACCTGACGGGTCGGAAGGAACTGCCGCACGAAGACGCGCCGTCGTATGCACCGCACAGCGAAGAAGAGGCGATGATCTGTGCTCGAGCGCTAAGAAACGTATGGCAAGCCACACCGGGCGCCGTGGAGTGGTTGCGGACAGCAACCAGCACGAAGAAGTCGCGCAAACCGCGAAGGTCCTGATCCCTGGCGGCGATGGCGTTAGGCCACAAGAGGCACGCCATGCTCACGTGGCGAAACACGAGACGGCTGTGGCACGAGTCGGCGCGAGTCTCGCGTTCGAGGGGGCCGGGCACGTTCTAGGATGTGGTGCGGGTCGTTGCGGGCTGCCGCGACCCGCCGGCCGGGGCCCCGAGTCAGGCGCGGCGCACGGTTTCCGCCGAGGGTTGCGCGGTCACTTCGTGCGCCCGCACGCGAGGAACGCGTCGAAGATGACCCCGGAAGTCGACGCCGAGGGATCGTCCTTGTGCGCGTCGATCGCCGGGCCGACCAGGTTGGCCAGGTCGTCCACGGTCTTCACGATCGCGCACTTTCCGGCGTCGATGATGTCGCGCACGAGCACCGAGGGTGTCTTCCCCGTGTTGTCCAAATGCCGGACGATGTCGGCGACGCCGGACGCGTAACCCTCGTGCAGGTCCTCACGGGCGAAGTACTCGCGATCGGTATCCCAGCGGCCCTTCCACATAAAGGTCCCTCCCACGGCGTCCACCGTGGAATTTGAGGGCGCGCCGACGACGTCGCACGCCGCGAAGCTGGACACGAGAGAGGAGATGACATTCTGCTGGGGGTTGGCGATTCTGGCGATCGCGCGCGATGCGAAGGTTGCGACCTCCGTACTCTGCGTCATCGAGCGCAGGCATGTGTGGGCTTTGCGAATGAGCAACGGAACGTACGCCCGCACGTCGGCCGGAAAATCGGCGAGATCCTGCACAGTGTCCCAGACCCCCATCGCGTAGCCGTCTTGGAACTGCCAGGTCACGTTTGCCCACCGCTCCTGGCGCACAAACTCGTCTGACTGCGCCACGGCCGCAGCCGGAGTGGCCAGCAGGACGACAAGGCCGACGGCGAGTGCCCGGGTCTTGCCGATCATGGCGATCCCTCCTTCTGCAGTGGAGTTGGCGGGCGTGCGAGGAAAATCCTTGAAGCGCGCGTGAAAACGCCCCTCGGGCGCCCTCCGGTGAGAGGCTTAGGAATCCGCGTCGACGGCAGAGAATGTCTGCAACGCGACCGCTCTCTGACGGTGCGCGCGCATCCGGCGCGGCGAGACCGCGGTACGCTGTAGGAGGAGCCACGTGAAGATCACCGATCTGAAAATCGATCCCATCAACATCACGTACACGCATACGATGTCCTCCGCCACGTCCAAGGCGAGCGGGACGAGCAAGTGCATCGTACGCCTCGGTACCGACGACGGCATCGTCGGGCTCGGCGAGGCGCCGGGAGGCGCCGAGACCCAGGAGGAGATCCTGCGGGCCTATGAGGCGCTCCGCGGTCAGGATCCGTTCCGCATCGAGGCGATCGTGGAACGCCTCCCCGGGCCGCACCGCGGATTGTACGGGCCGACGCCGACCGCGATGTCCGCGGTCGAGATGGCGGTGTGGGACATCATGGGCAAGGCCGTGGGGCGGCCGGTGTGCGACCTGCTCGGCGGCCGGTATCGGAGCGCCGTCCCCGTCTGCGCGCCGCTGTTCACCCACGAAGACACCGAGGCCGACTTCGCCTCGGCGACGCTGGGGGCTGCGGAGGAAGCGATCGCGCGATGGGGGTTCGGGGCGGTCAAGGTGAAGGCCGGCGTGTACCGCCCGGGGTCGGAGCTCGGGGCGCTGCGCGCCCTGCGCCGGAAGTTCGGCGACGGCCTCGCGCTGCGCGTCGACCCGAACGGCGTCTGGTCCCCGGAGGAGAGCATCCGATTCGGGCAGCGGGCGCTCGATCTGGACCTGGAATGGATGGAGGATCCGACGTGGGGCATCGAAGGCATGCAACGCGTGCGCTCCACCGTCCCCATTCCCCTCGCGACCAATATGTGTGTTCGCAACTTCGACGAGGTCCCGGTCGCGTTCCGCGCTCAGGCCGCGGACGTCATCCTCGGCGACCACCGGATCTGGGGCGGCATGTGGCCGACGCGGAAACTCGCGGCGCTGTGCGAGGGAATGAACATTGGGTTCGGGCTGCACAGTTCGCACGAGTTGGGGATCGCCACCGCCGCCCGGCTGCACCTCGCAGCGGCCACCGCGCACCTTAGCTACCCGATCGACGTCACGCACTGGTTCCACGCGGACGACGTGATCGCCGGCGGTCCGCTGCCGATCGCCGGCGGCACGATCGCCGTGCCGACCGGCCCCGGCCTCGGCGTCGAACTCGACCCGGAAGCGCTCGAACGCGGCACGGCCCGCTATGGGCGCGACGGTCAGTACGTCACGACGTTCACCAACCCGTCCCGCTACCGGTGGTGGGTGTGATGGCCGCGCGAGGAGAACGCATGGAGCGGTCCCACGCCGCAGCCTCCGCGACCCGCTCGATCACGGTCGAAGACGGGCTCGCGTTGCGGATCGCGAACGATCCACAGATCGCGCCGGACGGTTCCCGCGTCGTCTGCGCGGTGACGGTGGTCGACGTCGCGGCGAACGGCTACCAAAGTCATCTGTGGGTGGCTCCCGTGAGCGGCGACGCACCGTGGCAGCTGACGACCGCGGCGGCGAGGGACGCCGGGCCGCGCTGGTCCCCCGACGGGGGATGCGTCGCGTTCCTCTCGGACCGGGGCGGTCCGAAGCAACTGTGGGTCATCGCCGCCGGCGGTGGGGAAGCGCGACCGCTCACGTCCGGGGCGCTGTCCCCGTCCGAGTTCGCGTGGGCCCCCGACGGGCGGTCGATCGCCTTCGTCGGCAAGCCGGAGGCGGCCCCGTCGGACGAGGCCAGCGACGTCCGCGTGATCTCGCGACTGCACTACAAGCAGGACGGCGAGGGTATCTGGGACGGTCGCTGGAAGCAGGTATTCGTCGTGGACGCGGACGGCGGTGGCCTCCGGCAGGTGACCCAAGGCGACTACGACCACATCAACCCGGCCTGGTCCCCTGACGGCGCGCTCCTCGCCTACGCGGGGGACGCGTCCCCGGACGCGGACCTGGCAGGCGCGGGCGACATCTGGGTGGTTCCCGTTGGCGGGGCCGCGCCGCCGCGCCCGCTGACGCGGTGCGCCGGGCCCGCCCTGTTGCCCTGCTGGTCCCCGGACGGCACGCACGTCGCGTACGTGGGCCACGACAACGTCTACTGGGGCGCGAGCCATCTCCGGGTGTGGGTCGTCCCGGCGACTGGGGGCGAGTCCCGGTGTCTCTCCCGCGGGCACGACCGGAGCGTGGAGCATCACATCGGGTCCGACGTGCGGGCGAACGCCAGCACGGGCGGGCTGACGTGGTCTCCGGACGGCGGCCGCATCTACTTCATGACCGCGGACGGCGGCAGCACCCAGATTGCGTCCGTGGCGGTCGCCGACGGCGCCGTCCGGCTCGAGACGACGGGTGACCACGATGTGGTCGGCTGCTCGCTGGATCGGGCGGGGCGCCGCCTCGCCTGCGTGGAGGGCGATCCGCGCACGCCCGGCGAGGTCGCCGTCGCCGAGCTGGGGGATCCCGCGCCGCGGGCGCTTCGCCGTCTCACGCGGTGGAACGGCGCCGTGCTGGACGCGCTGGCGCTTGCGGTACCGGAGCGGTTCGAATGCACCGGAGCGGACGGGTGGCCGGTCGAGGGCTGGGTCATGAAGCCGGCCGGGACCGTCGCGGGAGACCGGATCCCCACGGTGCTCGAGATTCACGGCGGGCCGCACAGCGCGTACGGGTACGCGTTCATGCATCAGTTCCAGCTCCTGTGCGCCGCGGGCTATGGCGTCGTCTACGCGAATCCGCGCGGCAGCCAGGGGTACGGCGAAGCGTTCTGCGCGGCGACCCATCACGACTGGGGCGGCAAGGACTACGAGGATCTCATGCGCGTCGTGGACCACACGGTCGGCGCGCACGCCTGGATCGATCCGGATCGGCTCGGCGTCGCCGGCGGCAGCTACGGCGGGTACATGACCAACTGGATCGTGGGACACACGCAGCGCTTCCGGGCCGCGGTGACGATGCGGACCACCTGCGATCGGTACGCGCAATGGGGGACGTCCGACATCGCGTACCACAACGGGCGTTGGGAGTTTCCCGGCGATCCATGGGACGCGGCCGAGTTCTACCGGGAGCGGTCACCCATTACGTACGTGCGTCAGATGAAGACGCCGATGTTGATCCTCCACGGCGAGAACGACTTGCGCTGTCCGATCGCGCAGTCGGAGCAGCTCTTCACCGCGCTGATGAAGCTTGGGACGCCGGCGCTGTTTGTGCGCTTCCCGGGTGAAAGCCACGGCATGTCGGCGTCGGGGCAGCCGCGGCACCGCGTCGCACAGTTGCGACACATTCTGGCGTGGCTCGACCGCTACCTCCGCCCCGCTCAGCCGGCCCGCAACGCGGTCGGCGCGAGCGCGCCGAGCTCCTCGAACAAGCGCACGTAGGCGCGCGCGCCGCGGTCGAAACTCTGGAGGCGCAGGAACTCGTTCGGCGCGTGCATCCGGTTGTCGGGCTCGCCGAACGCGAAAAACACGAGCCACATCCCGAGGCCGCTCCGCAGCAGATCCGAGACCGGGAGCGTGCCGCCGATCCGGACGCGGACGGGATCCTTTCCGTACACGTCCTTGAGCGCGTTGGCGGCCGCGGCCAGCCCGGGGTGGTCGGATGGCATCATGTAGGCGTGCGCCTTGCCAGGGAAGCGCGACACGGTGAACTTGACCCCGGCCGGCGCGTGGCGGTGGACGTGCCGCTCGATCGCGTCGGCGACCCAGTCCGGATCCTGATCCGGCACCAGGCGGCAGGTGATCTTGGCGTGCGCCTCCGCGGGGAGTACCGTCTTGATGCCGTCGCCCTGGAAGCCGCCCCAGATACCGTTGATCTCGAGGGTCGGCCGGACCGTCACGCGTTCCACCGGCGTGTACTCCGGCTCGCCGGTGAGCGCCGTGACCGCGAGTTGCGACCGGTAGGACGCTTCGTCGAAGGGCACGCGGGCGATCTCCTGCCGATCTGACGCGGTGAGCGGGCGTACCTCGTCGTAGAATCCCTGAACGGTGACCCGGCCCTGCGCGTCGTGCATCCCGGCGAGGAGCGTCGTCAGGGCGTGGATCGGGTTCGGGACCGCTCCGCCGTACACGCCGGAGTGCAGGTCCGTGCGCGCACCCCGCGCATCGATCTGGACCGCCGTGAGCCCCCGGTTGCCGATCGTCAGCGAGGGCGTGTCCACGTCCAGCATCGAGCCGTCGGCGCTGATCGACAGATCCGCGTCCAGCAGGGTGCTGTGCTCAGCGATGCACGGTCCGAGGTTGGGGCTGCCGATTTCCTCCTCGCCCTCGAACATGAACTTCAGGTTGAGCGCCGGCGCCCCGGCCACCTCGCGCACCGCGTCGAGCGCGGCGATCGGGGTGTACAGGCTTCCCTTGTCGTCCGTCGCCCCGCGGGCGAACAGGCAGCCGTCCCGCACGGTTGGTTCGAACGGCGGGGATTCCCACAAGGCGAGCGGATCCACGGGCTGCACGTCGTAGTGGCCGTAGATCAAGATCGTCGGCGCTCCGTCCCGTACGTGCCAGTGGCCGTACACGACCGGGTTCCCGGCGGTCGGCAGGATACGCACGTCGGGCGTGCCCACCGCCCTGAGACGCTCCGCGAGCCAGTCCGCGGCTTTGGCCACGGCGTCCCTGTGCGCCGGAAGCGCGCTCACGCTCGGAATGCGGAGGAACGCCATCAGCTCCTCGAGATGCCGGTCGTGTGCTTTCGTCAGGTATGCGTCCGCGGCGGCAACGTTCATCGCACCTCACCCTTGTCGTTGAATCTCGGAGCCGAGGATTGTCGCGTCTCCGGAGGCGTGCGGCCGGCCCGTCCGGCCGCACGCCGTACGGGGACATTCCCCAGCGGCGCGTTCGCCCCTCTTGGGGTCGCGGAGGCGACGAAGGGGCACCCCGCGTGCGGCAGGGCAGGGCGGCCGGTTGGTGGAACACACGCCGGCGTGCATCCACCGATGTCGAAAGGGGCTCCGTGATGCTACGCTCAGACGACGCGAGCGCCGCGCCGCTCCGCGGTCTTCGTGAGTTGTTTCTCCTGCGGCCAGACGTGGTCTTCCTGAACCACGGATCGTACGGCGCCTGCCCGCGATCGGTGTTCGAGGTCTATCAACGCTGGCAGCTGGAGCTCGAACGGCAGCCGGTGGATTTTCTCTTCTACCGGTTCCGGGACCTGATGCAGGGCGCCAGAGCACGGCTGGCCGAATTCGTCGGCGCACCCGCCGCCGACGACCTCGTGTACGTGCCAAACGCAACCACGGGGCTCAACGTCGTCGCGCGTTCCGTGGTGCTGCGGCCCGGGGACGAGGTGCTCGGGACGGATCATGAGTACGGCGCGCTCGACAAGACCTGGACGTTCGTCTGCGGACAGCAGGGCGCCGCGTACGTGCGGGCGGAACTGCCGTTGCCGTTGGAATCTCCGGAGCAGGTCGTTGATGCGGTGTGGTCGCGCGTCACGGAGCGGACGCGGGTGTTGTTCCTCAGCCACATCACGTCCCCGACCGCGTTGACGCTCCCCGTTGGGCCGCTGGTCCGACGCGCTCGGGAGGCCGGGATTCTCACGGTGGTCGACGGGGCGCACGCGCCCGGGCAGATCCCGGTCGATCTGCACAAGCTCGGGGTAGACTTCTACGCCGGCAACTGCCACAAGTGGATGTGCGCGCCGAAAGGCTCCGCGTTTCTGTACGCGCGCCGCGAGATGCAGCCGCTGCTCATGCCGCTTGTCGTGAGCTGGGGCTGGCCGTCCGGGTTCGTGGACCAGCAGCAATGGCAGGGAACGCGTGACGTGGCGGCGTTTCTCTCCGTGCCCGCCGCGATCGATTTCCTCCAGGAGCACAATTGGCCGGCGGTGCAGCGGGCCTGCCACGCGCTGGCGAGGCGTGCGCGCACCGCCCTCGCCGCGGTGAGCGGCCTCCCGCTGCTGTCAGCGGATTCGCCGGTGTGGTACGCGCAGATGGCGAGCGTGCCGATCCCGATCCCCGCCGCCGACGCGCCGGAGCTGCGGCGGCGGCTGTGGACGGAGCATCAGATCGAGGTGCCGGTCACGGCATGGAAGGATCGGGCGGTGTTGCGCGTGTCCATTCAAGGGTACAACACGGAGGCGGACGTCGACGCGCTCGTCTCCGCGGTGTCCGCCGAGGTGCGGCCGTCGCAGCCGTGCGCGGGCACTTAGATCGGGGCGGGCGACTAGAAGGTCGGCGCTTGGCAGAGGTCGGCGCCCGGCGGGTACCCGAAGCTGCTCAGTTGTTGCGGTCCCTGATAGCGCCCGCGATCGCTGAGCATGTCGCCCCACGGGACCGCCTTGTACAGGTGCCCGGGCTGGAGCCAGACTTCGCGCCCCGTGTCTCCCTTGACGGGCTGCCACGCGCGCGTCACGGTGAAGAACAGCACGTGGGGTACCGTCGC
This sequence comes from bacterium, assembly GCA_035295165.1. Taxonomy (NCBI): domain Bacteria; species bacterium. Next base: position 38,514 of record DATGJN010000088.1, on the reverse strand, counting down.
GTCGACCAGGGCCACGCAGTACGTGCTGGGCGCCAGCGTGCATACGGGTTTGGCGGTGTTGAAGATCGATGGGTATCCCCACGCGTGAGAGAACTGTGCCTCGCCGCGCGGCTCGGAGTTGTTGACAAAGACGATGAGCGCAAAACTCCCGGTTGACGGCCACAGGGGGCACGAGGCGGGGCCGGGTTGCGCGCTCGTCGAGACCGCCATCATCGCGATGACCGCGCAAGCGCCGCTCAGACCAGATGCCCACTTCATCACACGGTCTCCCTCTCGGGTCGCGTCTGTGTCCGTATATATGCCCACCGATGTCGATCGCCAGTCGGATCCGGAGCTCGTGTTCGGCAGGATCTCGCTGCCGAACACCTTGAAGGGTTCGGCATGACAGGCAAGGGACGTCGCGCGGTCGAGCCCGGGGAAGCCCGTCGCCAGACCACAGCGACGCTCCGGTCCGCTGGCGAGTGGCGGGTCGCGCCCGCCTGCCGAGGGAACGCCGTGCGGGACGACGATCCAGCGACCGCCTTGGATTGGCGAGGGGCTAGGCCAGGCCCCGCGGAGAGATGGCTGTGACGATCGACGACGCGCTCGTGTCGATCTGGCAGCAGATGCTCGTCGACGGCGAGACCGAGGTCGTGCTCGGCCGCCGGCGCTTTCCGGTTCGGTGGATCCGGTCGAAGCAGTTGCGGGCGGTGGACGTCGTCGTGGGGCAGCGGCTGTTCAGCGCCATCGAGCAGAATCCCGAAACGTCGTCGCGCTGGGCCGCCCTGGCGCGCGAGGGCAAGCGCATCGTTCAGATCAAATACGACAACCGGTTCGTCGCAAACGTCTGCGAGGGCGCGATCTTGCACTATCCCGCGTGGCGCGCGGCTAAGCTGCCGTCCGTGAAGCCCGAGACCCCGACCTGACCGCGACGGTGTCGTCAGACGAAGCGGCCGGTCGGGACGCGGGCGGGGTCAGCCGATCGCGAGCATGCGCTCAACCGACCGCGCCGCTCGGAGCCGGATCTCCTCCGGGACGTCGATCACGTATTGCGTGTGCTGCAGCGCCCGAAGGGTGTCCTCCATCGTGATTTGGTTCATATGCGGGCATCGCACGCTGCACAGCCGCAGCATTTCCTTGCCGGGGTTGGCCGCCGCCACGTTGTCGCCCATGGCGCACTCGGTCAGCAGGAGGTACTGGGGCGCGGACGTCCGCTCGACGTACTTCACCATCGCCGTCGTGCTGCCTGAGAAGTCGGCCGCGGCCACGACCTCCGGGCTGCACTCCGGATGCGCGAGGACGACCACGTCGGGGAACTGTTGCCGGATGGCGCGGACGTCGTCCACGCTGAACTGGTCGTGCACCTCGCAGCGGCCGTGCCAGCCGACGAGCTGGGCGTCCACGCTCGGCCCGGGACCCGCCGCCGGCATGATGGTCGGGAAGATGACGTGCTTTCCCGTCTCCCGCGCGACGTTCCTCGCCAGGTATTCGTCCGGGATGAAGATTACCGTGTCGGTGTGCAGGGAGTTCACCACCGCGGCGGCGTTGCCCGACGTGCAGCAGATGTCCGATTCGGCCTTGACATCGGCGTACGTGTTGACGTACGTCACGACCGGTACGCCGGGGAAGCGTTGCTTCAGCGCACGGACGTCGCCGGCGGTGATGCTGGCGGCCAGCGAGCATCCCGCACGTTCCGCGGGCAGCAACACGGTCTTCGACGGATTCAGGATCTTGGCCGTCTCGGCCATGAACTGCACGCCGCAGAAGACGATGATGTCCGCCGTGGTCTGAGCCGCCTGCCGGCTCAGCTCCAGCGAGTCGCCGGTGTAGTCGGGAATCGAGTGGAACAGCGCCGGCTCCATGTAGTTGTGTCCGAGGATGACCGCGTTCCGGGCCTCTTTGAGCCGGTTGATCTCGGAGGCGAGCCGGGCCTTGTGCGCCAGTTCGGCATCCGGCACGATGTGCTCGAGCCTGCTCTTCATCAGCGCGTACATGGCGTCGGCCGACGTCTCGCGCGAAATTGCGGTTACCATGGTGCCGCCTCCAGAGGTCAGTGCCCGGTCGGACGGACGCTCAGGCCGGGGGCAGACGGTGCTGCCACAAGAAGCTCACATCGAACACTCGGGCCGAGTGCGTCAAGGCGCCCGTCGAGATGTAATCCACGCCTGTCTCGGCGATCGCGCGGACGTTCTCGAGGGTCACGTTCCCGGAGGCCTCGAGCGACGCCCGTCCATCCGTGAGTGCCACGGCTTGGCGCATGGTGTCGACCGACATGTTGTCCAGCAGCACGCGCGTCACGCCGAGCGCGAGCGCCGTCCGCACGTCGTCCAGGGTGCGCGCTTCCACCTCGATCTCCAGCGCGCCACCGGCGGTACGTGCGCGGCGCACGGCTTCCGCAACCGACCCAGCCTGGTCGATGTGGTTGTCCTTGATAAGGATACCATCATACAGGCCCATGCGGTGGTTTTGCCCTCCACCCCGGTGCACCGCCAGTTTGTCAAACACGCGCAGCCCCGGAGCCGTCTTGCGCGTGTCGAGAATGACCGCCCGCGTCCCCGAGACCGCGTCGACAAGGTGACGTGTCAGCGTCGCGACCCCGGACATGCGGCCGAGAAAATTGAGCGCGACACGCTCCACCGTCAGCAGCGAACGTGCCGGCCCCGACAGGATCGCCAAGACGTCGCGATCGGTCACCCGTGTGCCTTCTGCGACCTGCGCGGCGAAACTGATGGTGCTATCGAAGAGTTGGAACGCCGCGCGGGCGACATCCAGCCCGGCCACGACCCCGCGCTGCTTGGCGATGATCTGACCTCGCATGAGCGCGTCGGGCGGTACGATGCTGTTGGTCGTCACATCGCCGCTGCCGATGTCTTCCTCGAGCGCGCGTGCGATGGCGGCGATGCTCTTTGGCGGCAGCCCATCCCGATCGTCCCGGGTCGCGCGCCGAGCGGACTCCCCTATGACGTCGCGTGGCATAAGCCCGTGACACCTCCGTCGCAAGCGCCCTTCCACTGCGATAGTACGATGGTGGGGCCAGATGTCATCCCCGCGCGCCGCCGCTCCGTGAGATATTCGAACATCTGAATGTATTGACATCTAAACATGGATTTGGTACCGTGCATCCACGAGATGCCCCGGGTGCCTGCCGCAGAGCGATGGCGGCGGCAGGTACGAGGGAGGCGGCCCCCGCGGGTGTCTCATCGGCACAGGAAGGGAGCTGGGCGCAGCAACAGCGGCGAGCGGCGTGGAACCCGGATACAGATGGCTTCTCCGGAGGTGACAGTGTGTTGAACCGAATCCACCTGATCGGCCGGTTGACCAGGGATCCGGAACTCCGATACATTGCCAACGGCCACCCGATGGCGCAGTTCACACTCGCCGTGGACCGGGACTTTCGGCCTGCTGGCGGGGATCGAGAGGCCGATTTCGTCCATTGCGTGACCTGGCGAAAGCTGGCCGAACAGGTTGGGCAGTACTGCGTCAAGGGACGCCTCGTCGCGGTCGAAGGACGACTGCAAACGCGGGCGTACGAGGCGCAGGACGGCAGCCGCCGCAAGATGACTGAGGTCGTCGGAGACCGCGTGTGGTTTCTGGACAGCCCCCGTGCCGACACCGAGACGGCGACGCCCCGCGGCGAGAGCGATGCGGGTGTGTCGGCCGCCGAATCCGACCCAGAGGCGCTCGGCGCGGACGAGGATGCCCCCGAGATCGACTGACGCGATCTCCGCGCGCTCGCACAGTGTGGTTCGTGGACGGGGCACCGGTCGCGGTGGATGCTTCTCCCCCCTCCGAAGCGTCGGGCGCCCGCGGCGCCCCCTCGTCCACCATCTTCCGCCGGGCGCTCCGGCATGGTGACTGGCAGGGCGGTATCGTGGCGGCGAACTTCACCGCGTCGTCGTAGCAGGCGCAGGTCGAATCACCGGAAGACCCATGAGTCTTCGATGGGCGACCCTCCGTCGCCACCGCCCTCCGGTCCCCGGCGACCGTCAACTCGCTCCTCGCGCAGGCACGATCATGGTGCCGGCCAGAAGCGCGGTTGCGACGGCGCGCGACGCATCGTCCGATTGCCCGTTCCCTTCTCGGAACCGGTGCGCCCACGCGACCGTCCCGTGCGTGCGCCTTTCCACGGACACGACGCACGTATTCTGTTGTGCCGCGTCGGCGCACGCCGCGGGTGCGACCGCGCGAGGCACGCTATCAAGACGGAAGGAGATGATGACCATGCCGTCCGCGACGATCGCGGCCGCGCTCCTGCGGTTGACCTCGCGTGATCGCCAGCTCGTCACGACCCTTGCGGAGCTGCGGTATCTGACCGCGCCTCAGATCCGCGAGGCGTGTTATCCTTCGCTCTCCATCGCGAGCACATCGCGGCGATTGACTCTCCTCCGGAGCCGCCGCGTGCTCGATTGTCTCGGCCACCGCTCGTTCGACGACCGCCGCGCGTTCTGGGGGTTGGGTGCGGTCGGACGACTCGCCGCGGGCGCCCTGGTCGAAGACCACGCGCCCCGGCCGGCGGCGCTCGCGGTCGGTGCCCTGCTGATGGACCATCTGGTCGCCACGAATCAGATTTTCTGCGACCTGTGCGCCGAGTGTCGCGCCGGGCGGCTCGGCCGATTCGCGTGGCTTGGGAGCCACCACACGCACATGGATCTCGGTCTCACGCACCTCGTGCCCGACGCGGCGATCATGGTGTCGGTTCCCGACGGGCTCCCCTGGATGTATTGCCTTGAGCGCGATCGCGGAACGACGTCGCCGGACTTCCTGGCCGACAAGTGCCGCCGGTACCGGCTGATGTGCCAGGTCGCACAGGAGCGCACCGATGACCCGCTGTGGGAACCCCGGGCCGACGCCTGTCTGGTCGTCGCCTGCGACGATGATCGGCGGGCGGCCCTCGCCGCGCGTGTGGCGGCGGCCGCAGGCATCGAGCGGGCATGGTGCGGTCGCGCGGACGAATGCGCGGCGGCGCTGGCCGCTGCGGCCGGCGCCGCGCACGCACCGGCCGCGGCGCGTTCGGACGGTCCCGTTGCCCGGGCGCTCCCGTGGCCGGGCGGCGGCGCGGGCGTGTCGTACGGCGTCGTGGACGATGTGGCGCCGCGCGCCTCCGTCGCGACGGTCGCGCCCGGTCGCGGCGGGGCGGCGGAGGCGTCCGCCTGAGCGCCCGCTGGCTCGCCCTGGGCTTCGTGTTCCTGGCCGCGGCGGTCGTCGTGGTCCCACTGCCCGTCGCATCCCTGATCCTCGCCGGGTCGAGCTGCGCGTCGATCCTGCTCGGCCTGCTCCGCGTCCCGAAGGTCACGGGTCGCCAGGTCCGGCCGATCGCCGCCGCCTCGTGGGCAGGATGGTCCGAAGCGGCTCTGTTTGCCGCGCCGGGCCCGTTTCTGCTCGGGCTATGGCCCAGCAGCGGCCGACGTCTCTATCTCGCCGAAGAACAACTCTCGGGGCACGTTTTGGTGCTCGGCCCCTCCCGCGCCGGCAAGACGGCCGGCGCGATCGCCACGAATATTCTACTCCGGGATTCTGTCCGGGAGAGCATCGTGGTGATGGACGTGAAGACCGGGCCGCGTGCACTGTGGAGCATCACCGCGGGTCGGTACGGCGATCGGGCGCATCTCTTCTGTCCCTTGTTCGATCGGTCGGTGTCGTACAATCCGCTCGAGGACGTGCGCTCGATCGGCGCCGCGCAGCGGAAGGCGGCGTTGCTGGTGCACAACACGACCCCTCGGGACCTGTCGGGCGACGCTCGCGTCTACACGGGTGCGACACGAGACCTGGCAGCGCTGCTGTTTCTGCACGTGCAGCAGCACCGCGACGGGGGCGGCCACACCGTGGCGGCCGTCTATCGTCTCGCGCTGTCCGGGGCCGCCGGAGTCCGGGAGGTGCTGCGGACGAGCCGCGTGCCGGAGGTGCGGGAGCACCACGGGATGTTCGCGGCGCGCGAGCGCCGGGTGCAGGAGGCGGCGGTTACGGGTCTGCTCGAGCGCCTGGCGCCCTGGGCGGATCCGTTCGTCTGCGACGCGACCTCCGCGCACTGGGATCTCGGCCGGCTGGGGAGAGAGCCGCTAGCATTGTTCATTCTCCTGCCCGAGGACGAGGCAGAGCGGCTCCACCCGCTCGTCGCGTGGCTGGTTGCCGACCTGCTCGATGGCCTCATCGCTCAGGCGGATCAGGAGGGCCTCCGGTGCCCGGTCCGTCTGTATCTCGACGAATTCCGCCGGTTCGGCTACCTGGCGGGGCTCAGCGACCGCCTGCCGACGCTGCGGGAGCGGCGTGTCAGCGTCGTGTTGGGCGCACAGGTCCTCAGCCAGATCGAGGAGGTGTACGGACCGCGTGACGCGCGTACGATTGTGGCCAACGCGGAGACGAAGATCATCTTCCGCGCCGGCGACCTCGAGACCGCCCGCATGACGAGCGCTTGGCTCGGCGACACCGCCGTGCCGTCGGTCTCGGTCACGAGCGGCAGGGGGACGGGCCGGAGCACGACGGTTCGTCCCTCCGTCAGACCGCTCGCAGCACCCGAGGAGCTGGTGCGGATGCCCGAGCGGTCCGTCATCGTCCTCACTGGCGCGACGCGGCCGCTGGCGCTCCGACAGGCGCGCTACTTCGAGATGCCCGGCTTGGCCGCCACGGTGCCGCCGTTTCCGCTGCGGCGGCGGGCCGCCCCATCCGTCACGGGCCCCGTCGACACGGTAGCCCCCACCCCGCGCGGGTCACGCGTGCCGCGACGAGCCCCGGCGCCGCGTCCGGCCGGGGGCGTCCGGCCGTAGCGACCGCCCGTGACGCGTTTCGAGCGCCTTGACGGCGACCGGGACGCCTTCACTGTGTTGGGTTGGTGGTGGGACGCGGGTTGAAGTCCGCCGGGATCTCGTTGTGAATACCGAGCTGGACGTCGGCGGGGACGATGCCGATTGTCCGGCAGGACATGCCGCTCGCGGCGGGGAGACGCACCACGTCCTGGTCCGGGATCTCCGCGTAGCCGCCCGGCAACGGCGGAGCCTGGTCGGTGAGCCTGGCCGGATCAAACGCCGACACCAAGTCGGCGACGCCCGGCGTGAGGGCGTCGGTGGGTCCGAGATTATCCTGGCCGTACAGTTGCTTTCCGATCCGGCGGGCCGTCAGCTCGTCGGGGAGGAGCGCCAGCGGAGGCAGGTTGAACAGCACGTCCACGAACTTGACGAAGGACGCGTGGTCCCCGACGGCGTGGTCGATCGCGTGGGCCCGCGCGTACGGCGAGATGAGAAGCAGCGGGACCCGCGGGCCGTCGCTGACCAGGCCTCCGTCGGGGCCGTACGCGGCGCTCGGGGGCGGGACGTGATCGTAGTCTCCCTCGGAGTCGTCCCACGTGATGATGATCGCGCTCTGGCTCCAATAGGGGCTGTGCACGATCTTGTTGATGGTCTCCGCGGCCGTGGCTTCGCTGATCTGCGCGTCAGCGTACGCGGGGTGATCGTCGTCGCCCAGGAAGTTCTTTCGCACCGCCGCGTCGGGATCTGTGGGCACGAGCTTCAGGGTGTTCGTGGATCCGCCCTTGACGTAGAAGACGCCGCCCGACCGGGCCAGCGTGCGGCGGTCGAGCGCGTCCCACAGGTCCTGCAATCCGTGCAGGTGCTGGGCCATCTGGGGGTTGTTCGCGACGTAGCCAAAGTATTGCGGCCCGTTGTGATGGGTGATGTAGGACGCGTGCTGGCCTTCGGCGTCCACCGGCCCGGGATTGGTCGGCTCGTGATCGTAGCCTTCCTCGTACAACCCTCATGCAACGTCGGGGTGCCCGGTGGCGGAGATCGCGGTGACGTCGTTCCGCACGTCGTCCAGGTCCCCATGCGGGTCGCGGTCTTGCGCGGCCACGCGGTCGAGGTTGTAACCCTGAAGCGTCAGGGGAAGGCTGGCAAACGTCAGGTTAATCTGGGTGGCGTATTCCTTGGGCGGGGTGCCGCTGAAGTCGCGCGGATTGACCGGAAGCCGCCGGGTGGCCGGGGTAGGATCGAGCTGCGATCCCCAAAATGGGTCGGCGTCGTTCAGCACCGGGACGCCCGTCCCCTGGTCCCCGCTGCCGTGATAGGCTTGATCGGGGTGCTTGAGCCACTGCGTGGCTCCGGTCTGGGCGGCGATGATCGCCAGGTTGCCGGGCGTGGATGGGCCGGTCATCTGCTGGAAGATGTGGTCGAACAAGACAAACCGGTTCGCGTACCGCCAGAGGATCGGAACGGTGTCGCAGTCTTCGTGGGCCATGGCGAGTTCGCCGAACTGCTTGGCTTTGAGAGATGGCGGTCCCTCGGGCGAATACTTGAGCTCTTCGTTGATCGCAAAGTGGTCCATGAGGGGATGACCACCCGCGACATCCATCCTGGCTACGATCCGCGAGTGCGAGTGGTCGATATCGTCCGTGTCCGCGGCGTACTGATCCGGGCCGATGCGGAATGGATGAATCAGCGCGAGACTCCCGTCGGTATTGATGATCGTCTGGTAGTATCCTGGCGTGTGATCCGCGGGTTGCGAATACAGGCCGTCCGCCTCGGGGAACGTGCCGAAGTAGGAGTCGAACGAACGATTCTCTTGGTAGATCAGGAACACGTACTTCACGCGCCGGCGCAGCAAGCCGATCAGTTGATTCCAGTTGAGTTGCGGTTCGCTGGTCGGGCCGATCAGGACCGGCGGAATGGCGGGGTCTCCGATCTGCGCTACACTTTGCCCCGCGGAGTACGGAGCCCCGGACAGGATCATGGTCAGCACGAACACGCCCAGTGCGGTAGCTCCTCGGGCCCGTCGACGCATAAATGACATCGCCTCACCCCCGTGGACACGGCATATCCATTTCCTTATGTTATGCGCCTCCTATTAACCAAACATGAAGGGGTTGTGAAATCTTCTGACGCTCTCCACGGTCAACCCGCGGGCTCCGTCGAGCGATCGAAGGAGCCGAGCGCCTGATGCATCATCGCCACCCTGCCGCTCGGGAACGGCGGCCAAAATGGGGTGGGCTGACACGCGCTCCTGGGCGGCATTCACGGCAGCAGCTCTCGAATCCACCGGAGGGAGCGCCGGACATCAGTACGCCCCTTAAACTGCGCTTCCAGCCCGGACGGGAGCGCCACGCTAAACACGCCGCGAGGCGCCATCAATTCGGGTCTCTTGTAGTGGAGCCCGTCCGGACGCGTAGCGCCGTTCGCCTCCCCTCCCGCGGGCCCGAGCGCCCGAGGCTTCGTGTCGCCGCGCCCATCGGTGGCGTGGAGTCCTAGCATGGGGCGTGCGGGGAGGCCGGAGGAGACGATCGCCCCGCGAAGAACCCGAGACACGATGCAGCAGGTGGCGTCAGCGGGGCGTGTTGCGTGACCGGCGTGCCGGCGACCGCCGAGGTCGTTGTCGTCGGCGGGGGGATCGTTGGAGTCTCCGCAGCGTTCTTTCTTGCCGAAGCCGGGGTGCCGGGCGTCGTGGTCCTCGAGCGATCGACGACGGGAGCCGGCGCGACGGGGCGGGCCGCGGGAATCGTGATGTTGCAGGCCGGTTCGGAAGCCGACCTGCGCCTCCAAATCGAGAGTATCGCCGTTCACCAGCGGTTGCGCGATGAGCTCGGCACGGATCTTCACCCACACGGCAGCCTACTGGTGTGGACCACGGCCGGCGAGACGCAGGAGGCCCGCCGGCGGGTTTCGATGCACGCGGCGATGGGCGTGCCCCTCGAACTGCTCGACGCCGGCGAGATGCGGCGCCGGTTTCCGTATCTAACCATCGACGATGCGGCCGTCGCAACGTTCTCCGGGGCCGATCCGTGGATCACGCCGCTCGCCATGGTGCAGCGCCTTGCGGAGGCGGCGCGGGCCCGGGGGGTGGCCGTGTGCGAAGGCCATGACGTCACGGGTATCGAGGCGGAGGCCGGACGGGTGTGCCGGGTGCTGACGCGGCGCGGCCCGATCTCGACGCCGGTCGTGGTCAATGCGGCCGGTGCCTGGGCCCGAGCTGTCGGTGAGATGGCGGGCATCCGCATCCCGGTCACGCCGCGGAAGCGACAGGTGTTTGTGCTCGACGCGGAAGGAACCGTCCCGCTGGATGGGCCGTTCATCGAGGAGGAAGGGCGCGACTTCTACTGCAAGATGCGGCCCGAGGGATTGATCATGGTGTGCGGTGAGCCGCCGGGGGAGACCCACGATACGACGGTAGAGTGGGGGTATCTGGACGACGCTCTCGAACCGACGCTGCGCTGGCTGCCCCAACTTCGGCGCTCGCGTGTGATCGGGGCCTGGGCAGGGATCCGGCCGCTCTCGGCCGACGGGCAGCCCGTACTCGGCCTGGCGCCGGAAACCGAAGGGTACGTGGTCGCCGGCGGGTTGGGCGCGCAGGGGCTGGCCCGCGGGCCGCTCGTCGGCCGCTTGATCGCCGAGCTGATCACCACGGGGCGGACCGCGCTGGATCTGTCGCCGTATCGGTTGGATCGGTTCGCGAGGGCGCGGGGCCGGTAGCGCACGATGTGGACCGATACGCACCTCCATCTCGACGACGCAGCGTTCGACGAGGACCGCGACGCGGTGGTCGCACGCGCGACCGCGGCCGGGGTGCGCACGATGATCTGCGCAGGGACATCGGTGGAGGGTAGCCGGCGAGCCATTGCACTTGCCGAAGGCTACCCGGAAGTGTGGGCGACCGTGGGGATCCACCCGGCGGCCGCGGCGTCGGCGGACGCTGCTGCCTTTCAGGCGTTGGCGGAACTCGCCCGACATCCGCGGGTCGTAGCGGTCGGCGAGACCGGGTTGGACTACGTCCACGAACGCGCTCCCCGCCGGGTCCAGGCCGACGCTTTTGCGAACCACGTCCGCCTCGCCCGAGAGACCGGGCTTCCACTCGTAATTCACAATCGTGAGGCGTCGGAGGACGTCGAGCGGATATTAACGGACGGGGGAGCGGGTGTCGTAGTCATGCACTGCTTCACCGGCGGCCCCGACCTTGCGGTACGATGGGCAGAGGTCGGGTGGATGATTTCACTGGCCGGCCCGCTGACGTTTGCCAAGGCGGGGGCACTGCACGAGGTCGCTCGGTGCGTCCCCGCGGACCGTCTCCTGGTGGAGACCGACGCTCCTTACCTCGCGCCGGTGCCGGTGCGGGGACGGCGATGCGAGCCGGCGTTCGTCGTCCACACGGCGCTTGCGCTTGCGGCGCTCCGGGACGTATCCGCGGACGCGCTCGCGGCGGTCCTGGCCGAGAACGGGACCCGAGTGTTCTTCCGGAGGCATGCAGAGGGGGAGGCCCGCGCCGGCGAAGTGCCCGGACGGCGATGATGCGGTTAACGAAACCTGTGACCAGGGACCACGGAACAGCGGCCGGCATCCACGGCGCGCACCGAGTGCGGCGCGTGTGCGCGGGAGCGTTCGTCATCGGGGCGCTCGTCGGCGCGTTTCTCACGCCCGGGGAGACCCTGACGTTTCCGAGCACGGCCGACGAGGTCAAGCTCGGCACGCAGATCGACAAGCAGATTGAATCGCAGTACCGGGTGGTGTCCGATCCCGCCCAGGTCTCGCGCCTCAACCGGATCGGCGACGTCATGGACAAGGTCGTCGAGCGCCAAGATTTGACGTATCACTTTCTGATCGTGTCCTCTCCCATCGTGAACTCGTTCGCGATCCCGGGCGGCTGGGTGTACGTGACGGAGGGGATGATGCGCTTCGTCCGCAGCGACGACGAGCTCGCCGCGGTGCTCGGGCACGAGCTGACCCACATCAACCACCGGCACTACTACATCCAGCAGGACCGGCTGAATCACATGACCCCCGCCATGATCATCGGCCTGGCGGTGGCCGTGCTGGCCCAGTCGCCTGGCCCGCTCATGGCCGAGCAGGCGGTGGTGCAGGGCACGATGTCGACGTATCAACGAGACCTCGAGCAGGACGCCGACCTGACGAGTGTCGCCAGCCTGACGAAAACGCCCTACTCCCCGGTGGCGATGCTCACGGTCATGGAGCACCTCGCTCAGGCGGCGCGGTTGTCCGGGCAGCCCCCCGCCGCCGGGACGATCAGCGCGGACCATCCCGAGCCCGCGGAGCGGGCGGCGTACATCAAGGCCGACCTCGAGCGCCGCCACATCCCGATCATCCGGCGGATTCCGGAGGGGTACCTCCGGATCGCATTGGACCCGGCCGCCGCGACGGGAGACCAGCCCGTTACGATCCGGGTGGAGGGCCAGCCGGTGCTGACCCTCGGCGCGACCGTGGGGGGCCAGACCCCGTCGCAGCGGGCCCAGGCGGTCGTGGCGCGGCTCAACCAGTTCTTCAACGAGGACCCGGCTCCGTACGACGTGCACGTCGCCACGCTCGCCGGACGCACGACCGTGCTTGGCCGGGAGATCGGCCTGTACGACGTCACCCCCGAGGACGCCGCGTACGACCACCTCGATCCGAGCGCGCTCGCGCAGAGCGTGCGATCCAGCCTGGCTCAGGTCATCGGCGGCGCGCCGTACAACCGAGGGTATTGAACCCGTGGAACTCCACGTTGCGTTCCTCCCCGAGGAGGCGGGCGACTGCAGCCGGCGCGTCGTCGCGGTCATCGACGTGATTCGGGCGACCACGTCGCTGCTGGTGATGGCCGAGCGTGGGTGCGACGGAGTCCTGGTCGCGTCGAACGTCGCCGCGGCCCGCGGTTACCGCACGTCGGATCCGGACGTGTTGCTCGCCGGCGAGCAGGCCGGCCGGGCTCCCGAGGGATTCGACTTCGGCAACAGTCCCGCGGCGTTCGCGGAGGCGGATCTCGCCGGGCGGCGCGTGGTGTTCGCCACGACCAATGGCACACGGGCGCTCCACCTCGTGCGCTCGGCCCCGACGGCGTTGATCGCGTGTCTGCGCAACCGTACGGCCACGGCCGCGGTCCTCGCGGCGGAAGCACGAACGCGCGGGTTCGATGTGACCGTCGTCTGCTCCGGCAGGGAAGGACGGTTTGGCCTCGACGACGCCTACACCGCGGGCGCGGTGGTCCAGGCGGTGCTCGCCGGCTCCGGCGCGGATGCCATGGTGCCCACGGACGCGGCGCTCGCCGCGCGCACGCTGTTTCGGGCGTACCCGGACGCCGCGGCACTGCTGCGGACGACGTGGGCCGGACGAAACGTGATCGAGATCGGTCTCGGCGACGACCTGCGCGTCTGCGCCGAGTTGGATCGGTCGGTCCTGGTGCCGAGGATGGGCGAGCGCGTGCGCCTGTTGGAGTCGTGAGCGCGGGTCAGGTTCTCGACCGCCCGTTCCGGCCGCTCCACTGGGGGATGCCCCTGGTGGTCTTGAGCTTCCCGACGTGTCCGGGCAGCACTCCATGTTTCTCCTGTTTCAGGACGTGCGTCAGGTGATCGATCGGCGCGGGGCACGTGCACAGACCGGAGATCCTGGCGTGGCGGCTCACGGCGATCTCGATGCGGAACCCCGTGTTCTCGAGGTGCGAGATGTTCTCCAGCACGGCGCGCCGCAGCGCGCGCAGGCCGGAGAAGTTGGGGAAGCGCGTCTGCATCAGGTCTCGCTGGATCTGGCCGACGCAGACCTCCGCGGTACCGGCCAGCACCGGCTGAAGGAGGTCCTCCACGTGGCGGGTCGTGAGTCCCACCAGGTCACCGTCGAGCAGCGGGATGATCTGAGCGTTGGTGGCGGCGAGCCCCACGGCGGTCGCGCCGCCCTTTCCCTGGTTCGCGTGCAGCGCGATGACACGTGCGGCCCGACGTCGGGTGGTTTCCATGGTGGCGTCCCGCGACCCGTCGTTCACCACGATCACGTCATCGACGAGCGGGCTTCGCGCCACGGTGCCGACGACCTCGCCGCTCGTGCGCTCCTCATTGCACGCAGGGATGATCGCCGCGACTCGAGGCATCCGTCCTCCCAGGCGGTGCGTTGTTCCGTGGTCTCTCGGGACATCCCTCCGACCGAGGCGCCGGGCACCCCCGGCGGGCGGCGCCTCGGTCGGGTGATCCGTGCGGCGGCCGCGCTGTTGGTGTTGCTGGGGCTGGTCTCGAGCGGGCCCACGTCCGCCGGCGCCGAGGAGTTTCTGACCCGGTTCGGGGTCCTCGACGTCCCGGCGGGCACGGCGGTTCACGGCGATGCGATTGCGATCGGTGGACCGCTGAGCGTCGAAGGCGTCGTCGACGGCGACGCGGTCGCGATCGGCGGGGATGTTGTGGTCGTCGGGCGCGTTGGCGGATCCGTGCGTGCGATCGGTGGAAACGTCCTCGTGCGTTCCGGCGCGGTCGTCGGCGGGACGGCGACGACCACCGGCGGCCACGTCACGATCGAACCCGGCGCATCCGTCGGGCGGGCCGGTGCGATTCCCCCTGGGGCGGCCCCGGGCCCGTCGCCGTTCCCCATGCCGCCACCGCGCACGTACGAACCGCCGACGTGGCTCTGGCCCGCAACGATCTTCGGGATGCTTGCGGCGTTGAAGGCGTTCTTCCTGTTCTTCGCGCTGGCGATGCTGATCAGCTTCGTCGGTGCGACGTGGCTGACCGCCGTGTTCTTCCCGCGGGTGACGCAGGATCTCGCAGGCCACCTGGAGCGCGCGCCGGCGTTGGCGTTCGGCGTAGGGCTCCTCACGTGGGCGGCGCTGTGGCCGCTTGTGATCGGGCTCGCGATCAGCGTGGTGGGGCTCGTGGTCGTGGTGCTGATTCCGCTCGCGGTGTTCGCGGCGTTGCAACTCGGGATCGCCGCGATCGCGGTGCTGCTCGGGCGGCGCATCCGACCGTCGAGTGTGAGTCTTGAGGCGCTCGTCGGTGCGGTCGTGCTTGTGGTCGCGTTCGCTATCCCGCACCTCGGTGCACTGCTGCTGTTCCTCACGGCGACCTGGGCGGTCGGGGTGACCGTGCTCGCCCTCATCGAGCGGAACCGCGCACGGCCGATCGCGCCGGCCCCGCCCGCGGCTTCATAGGAGTCGAATCAGAACGCACGTTCCGCCGCCGTAACCCGGTGGTGGAGCCGTCGGCTGCACGTGCGGATTCGGCTGCACAAATCGCGACCGGCCGTGTACCCGCGGCACGGGCGTAGTTGCGCCTCGGTCCTCTGGTATAATAGGTAGCGCGTGCGCCCGTAGCTCAGCGGATAGAGCGTCGGCCTCCGGAGCCGTAGGTCGGGGGTTCAAATCCCTCCGGGCGCGCCACTCTTATACAGTAAGGGTTTGCGAACGACGGGAGGTGACAGAGCGGGTCAAAAAAGCCGTGGGTCAGGGCAAAGCGCTATCCGAGGCACAGGCACCGATCTCTCAGGGATCGGTCACATGTCCCTCACTTCCTTGGCTCTCAAGAGGCGTCCCCAGGGAAGACGCCGAGGAAGTTATGCGAACCGCCCTTCCTAAGTCCACGCAATCGCTAGTTTCACCCGTCGCGAGGTTCTGATCTATGGACTCCATCGTCATCTCCCCCTCCAATGCCTGCACGCCATCCTCGTTCTGGGGGCAACACCGGCCTCAGCACCATACGGTCGAGACCCTAAATGCCGGAATCTACAGGCCCCAGGGACCACGCTAGAAAACCCAGGGACCGGGGTTAGGGAGGGGGCGGGTCTTCCTCACTAGGGCAAAAACAACATGGGCTCGTTGATTCCTCGCTCAGGGAAGTTCTTCGATTTCTCCTTGAGCGACCAACGCGTCGCATGACCCGGCGCGGTTTTCTCTATTCACCTTAGGCTGGAGGGCATGTGAACCGACCGCTCGAATAGGTTGCGTTGCTGCGTGGATTCCCGAGCGAAGACCGGTTGAAAGAGTCTCGGCGGGCGAGCCCGCTGGATTGTCTCGCACAAGGTGGCGCGTGACGACTGGACACGGATTCGGCGAACTGTGGAGCCCTGGGGCGCGAGACTGGGCGAGGTTCGCAGAACCCCACTTCCAACCACTCTACGAAGCGATTCACGACCGGCTTGGGATTCGGGACGGGACACGGCTGCTGGACGTAGGGTGCGGCCCCGGTGGCGCGGCACTCCTTGCTGCTGGGCGGGGCGCGCGGGTAGCAGGCCTCGACGCTTCGCCCGGCGCAGTCGAGGTGGCCCGCGAGCGCGTGCCGGATGGGGATTTCCGGATTGGCGACATGGAAAGCCTTCCCTGGTTGAACGCTTCGTTTGACGCCGTCACCGGATTCAACTCCTTTCCATTCGCAGGCAATCCCGTGGCTGCGCTAGCGGAAGCCCGCAGGGTTCTTGTTCCCGGCGGGAAGGTGGGACTCGTGATCTTTTCGCCGAGGGAAGAGAACCAGCAGCCGAAGATCATGGCCGCGATCGCGGCCTTGGCACCTCCTCAGTCGCCGGGAGGGCCGAATCCCTTTGCCCTCTCTGCTCCCGGTCGGCCGGAGGCTGTGGTGCAGGCGGCAGGCCTGCACACACTGGATCGCGGCGAGTTTCCGATTGTGTCGGTCCATCCGACTGCCGAGGCCGCATGCAGGGCGTTCCTTGCGGGCGGCACCGGTGGCCGGGCGGTCCAGCACAGCGGGCAGGAACGCGTCCGGCAGGCAATCCAGGAGGCGCTGGAAGGATTCCGCGTGGAGACAGGCGTCTACCGGATCGAGCATCGCTTTTGGTTTCTAATCGCCGAGTAACTTTCGCACCATACATGAGCGGTCAGGCTGTTGGTGTCGTGACGTGCTCCTCCGCTTCCGACGTGCACCGCTGAGACCGCGCATGCTCGTTCGCATCCGCGACCGTCGGATAGACTCCCAACACTCGCCCGTCCGCAAGCAAGAGGAAGACGCGCGCCATACAATCGGCGCTCGGCCTCGAAGGTGGTCGCAATCATTTCGACCTCACGCCGCCGGTCGCATGTGGACTGCCTCCATCGCTTTTCGCGGACACCTTGCCACCGTTGCCGTTGTCATCGGGCGCGGCTTTTGCGGCTCTCCGGTCGGCCCGTTCAAGACCCTGACCGGCTCAGACGATGCGATCCCAGTTTAGCGTCCCAGTTCGGTGTTAGAGCCTCGTTCGGACGTCGCGTCTTGCCGCGTCGCGTCGACATCACTTTCTCTCCGACGATCCGCCGCACCAATCCATGCTGTCGGCGTCGTCCGGGCGCTGCGTTCTCGCGGGAGCCGGTCTGCCGGGTGCGATCCACCGCGACGTTGCGGGAGCCGGGGGTCTTCATGGACGGCTTGCGTGTACCCGTGTTGAGTTTGTGCCCGCCCTCGGGTTCCCGCGGCGCAGATCGTTCCGCTCGCCTGTCAGCCATAACGCATCATCCTCCAGTGAGGAGCGAATGTCTCTCACTAGAGTCATCCGCCGGAATGAACGGTCGGACGCGGCGATTCCAACGGTGGCGGGGAATATCACGGACGCCCGGAGCCGTGAGACTCACGCTCCGGGCGTCCTTCGTGTGTCGCCACGGATGGACCGGACAGATTTCTTTGCGCTGAGAGCGAAACAAGACCATGGCAGGAGACGAGCCGGAGACCTGCGAAGCCACCAGCGTCTTGTTGACGGCTCCTCTTTCGTGAGGGCGGCGTGCATGCCTGACACGTTGACCCAAACGCTCCAAACGTGGCATGACTTCTACCTCCTCGTTGGCACCGCTGCCGCCACGTTGGTCGGCCTGATGTTTCTCGCGACTGCGCTGGGGTCACAGTTGCTGAATCGAGAGACGATCCCGGCGCTCGGGGTGTTCCTCACCCCCACAGTGATCCATTTCGTTTACGTCCTCATCATCGCCACCGTGGCGCTGACACCGATCTTGACGCGCGTGCCGCTCGGTGTCCTACTCGTGCTGGCGGGTCTCCTCAGTTTCGGGCAAGCGCTCAGCGGGGTGCGGTACATGCGGCGGCAGCAGCGGGAGGGACGACTCGATCAGAGCGATTGGATATGGTATCTCATCACACCCGTGGTCAGTTATCTCCTATTGATCGGGACGGGCATCGGACTGCTTTCGCGAAACAGTCAAGCGCTCAGCGCATTGGCGTTGGCCACGGTCGTGCTCCTCGTGTTAGGCATTCGGAACGCATGGGACATGGTCGTGTTTTTCGCGGTAAAGACTGAACCACCGCACGGATAAACCGTTGGACTGAATTGTCCTCGCTCTCGTCATTCTCTCAAGTGGTTGCTGGCGACGCGGGCGCTGATCGAGACCCGCTGACCTGCATGGTGATTCGCAATTCCCAGGTGTTGCCGACCGTATCGACCGCCGACGAGATTCGCACTGTCGTGTCGCGGCGTCCCGGCACCCTGACAGGACGGTGGAACCGCGCGATGCTGCTGACGATGGTGCATACGGGTGTCCGCTCCGCCGAATGCCGCCACCTGCTGATTGAGTCGGTCGATTGGCGCGGGCCGAGTATTCATCGGCAGGCGTCCTCCGCGCGTACGCGCGTTCCATTCCCTGCTCATTACTTGCGCGTCGATCCCAAAGCAGTGTGGCCGCTTCGTTCGGAAGTCGCGTCTTCGCGTGTCTCGCCATGATGATTGGCGCCTCCCGTGAGTGCCCGCGTCGCCACCGAGCCGAGACATATCACTGTCTTCAGCGGCGGGTCGGCTTGCGCGATTGCCCTGACGCTGCCCTCCTGCTGCGGGACCTTCGCTGGGGATAAGTCTCGGGACCCGCGTTCATGGATCAAACGGACGAAGGAGAAGATAGCATGAAGCGGAACCCCCGGCTTGAGTCGTTGGTCATATCGTGATCGGAGTCGACGCGACCCACTTCGCACCGGACCAGGCGCTGACGCGGGAGGAGATGATCGCTGTCAAGGCCAGCCGCGACGAGGGAGAAGCCGCGATGGTACCGGTGGACCTCATGTTCCTCCACTATTCGGACAACGCCAAGATCAGCAAGATCTATACGGGCTACGTGCACGAGGACGACAGTGCCCGCGCGTCACACAACCTGCGCGGGTCTGGGGCGCGATCAGAGCCTTCAACCCGCAGATGCCCGTGACCCGTTCGGAGGCGGTCTCGTGCCTCAACGTGTTCGGCGGGGAAATCCCAGACGCGAGCGTCGCTGAGGCCGCCGGGAGGACAAAATGACAGGAGACTCTGAACATCGAACGCTCGCGAGAGCGGGCGCGCCCGCGGCGGGCGCCGTTCGCGATGCGCCTGCGGGGCCTCCGCATGCTTCCGCCTTTGCCACGCGAAACGCGGCAGGGAGCCGGCGGGTTTCGGCCATCGGCGCGGTGACTTTCCGATTCGGGGTGTCTCGGACGGAAGGCGTGCTGAGGCCAAAACCGGAACCCCCCTCCCAATGTCGGGGAGGGTTCGTCTTCGGTCGGAGGGCACGGCGATGGATCAGGGCGACCAGAAACCGTCGGCCAGACTCCGGGACCTACTCTTCGGCTACCGAGTGTCCCAGGCGATCCACGTCGCCGCAACGCTTGGCATCGGCGATCTCCTAACCAACGGGCCACTGACCAGCGAGGACCTCGCCTCCGCAACCGGAACCCACGCGTGCTCACTGTACCGGCTGCTTCGCGCGCTTGCGAGCATCGGGGTGTTCCAGGAGGGCGCAGACCGACGTTTTGCGCTGACTCCCCTCGGTGAGTGTTGGCGATCCGACGCGCCCGAGTCCGTCCGCCCGCTGGCAATCTTCGTGGGTCAACCGGAACACTGGCACGCGTGGGATCAGCTACTCCACAACGTACGAACCGGAGAGAACGCCTTTCACGATGCCCATGGCGTGAGCGAGTGGGAATACCGCGCCCGCTCCCCGCAGGCAGGTGAAATCTTCGACCGCGCGCAGGCGTCTCAATCGCGCCGCGCAGCGGGATCGATCATCAACGCCTACGACTTCTCGCAGTTCAAATGCGTCGTAGATGTGGGAGGCGGCCAGGGTGCGCTACTCGCGGCGATTCTTGCCGCGCATCCTTCGCTGCGGGGTGTGCTGTTCGACCAGCCGCATGTGGTGGCACGGGCCGAGCAAACGCTGCGGGCGGCTGGCGTCGCTGGTCGATGCCAAGTGGTGGGAGGGAATTTCTTCGAGGCGATCCCGGCCGGCGGTGATGCGTACGTGCTACAGTATGTTCTTCACGATCGGGAGGACGAGCAGGCGAGGGCCATCTTGCAGGTCTGCCGGCATGCAACCGGGCAGGACGGGAAGTTGCTCGTCATCGAGCGAGAGATCGGCCCGCCGAACGAGGGTGCGGGGACGAAGTTCATGGATCTGAACATGATGGTATCGCCTGCCGGATGCGAACGCACGCGCCAGGAGTGGACGACGCTCTTCGCCGAGGCCGGGTTTCAACTGGTTGGCGCCTGCCCGGTCGACGACGGATTCCGCATCATCGAGGGCGTTCCTGCGTAACGCGGCGTCGCCGCGCCCCGAACTACGGGTGGATCCTCGGGTGTCCAGCGCTTCGTTCCGGCAGGGACCCAGCACCGAACGACGAGAATCCGTGAGCAGGGATTGGGAGAATCCGGAAAGCCGGTTGCGTGTCGCCCCGGACAGGATGAAAAGAGGGCACCGCTGCAAGAAGACACGACGATGGCCGGGACGCGAGGGTGCGCGTCGCGAGCGGCAGCCGGGGAAGGGGTGGAATGTGACGTCGAGAAGCTCACTTCATGATCGCGTCGCATCGCACGCAACGGGCTGAGTGGCGTTGAAGGCGCGAAACAGAGGGGACCAGACACGATGAGGCTACGTAAGAGCACGGTCGCGCTCGTTACGGGTGCGGCGCGCGGTTTGGGATGGGGGATCGCCCGGGCGTTTGGGATCGCGGGCGCCAGAGTATGCGCGATGGATCTCAACGACGACGAGCTGGCGCGCTGCGCTCGAGACCTTGCCGCAGACGGCACGGACTTCCTGACATGCCGCTCCGATGTTGCAGACCTCGCCGAGTGCAAGAGCGTGGTGAAGAGGATCGTGGATCGCTGGGGGCGGTTGGATGTGGTGGTGGACAACGCCGTGTACATGCCGCTGATCACGTTCGAAGCCACCACACCGGAGGAGTGGTCGCGTCAGATCAACGTCGGCATCGGCGGATTCTTCAATTGCACCTACGCCGTTTGGCATCAGATGAAGGCGCAAGGCGGAGGTCACGTCATCGGCGTCGCAAGCGGCTCCAGCGTTCGCGGCTACAAACAGGAGATCGCATATTGCACGCTCAAGCACGGAATCGAAGGATTTGTGAAAGCACTTTCGTTCGAAGCGAAGGAGCACAACATCGCGCTCAATACGATCGGTCCGGGCGCCCGCATCAAGCCGACACGCATGACTTGGGCGGAATATGACCACGCGCCGGCCGACCTGCGAGCGACATGGACGGATCCGGTCGACCTCGGCAAAGCGTGGGTTTGGCTGGCTGCACAAGCTCCCGGCCGGTTCAGCGGGTATCGCTTCGACGCCGCGAAGGTCGTCCAGACGATCTCGCGCGAGGGGGACGATTTTGAGTTCGCGGTGGAGAAGGTCACGCTATATCCAGACGAGTTTCGTGCGCGCCAGGAGTGGTACAGCAACTATACCGGTTAGCGATCTGCGCCTGCGACGTAGTGCGCTCCAACTTCCGGGAGGATCGAGCCTTGAAGCCCATCTATGAGTCATTGCGATGGAACCAACTCCGAGTCACCGCCCACGCCGCCGCCCAATATATCCCGCTGGCATACGGCGAAGCCGGCACCGTCGGGACCCGCGCAACGCTCATCGCCGGGACGCACGGCGACGAAGGCCCCTGGTCTGCCCTGGCGATCAAGATGTTTTGCCGCCACCCTATCGCGAAGCTCACCGGACGCCTGCGCGTCATCTTTACCGCCAATGCACTCGCCGCCGAGGTCGAGCGCCGCAATTCTTGGATCGATTCCCCCAACGCTGTCGACCTGGACGGCGTCTTCCCCGGGAACAAAGAGGGCTCGCACACCGAGCGCCTGGCCGCTGCCCTCGCCCCGTTGATCGCCGACAGCGACGTGGTGATCGACCTTCATGGTGGCGGCACGTGGTGTGTCAACGCGTTCGTCAAGCGCTTCGAGGGGTCCGAACAGCTGGCGGCCGATCTTGGCGCGCCCTTCATCAGGGACGCCCCTGACAAGCGCGGCGGTCTGACCACGTATGCCCGCTCGCTCGGCATTAGGGTCGTGAATGTCGAAGTCGGCGGGCGCTCGAGCAGGGAGATGTACTGGACCGAGCGCAATGTCACCGGGCTTGAGCGCGCCCTGTTTCGTCTCGGCGTCCTCGCCCTCGATGCGCCCCCTGCGCCGGTGGAGAACGCGATCGACGTCGGTCCGACCACGCCGATGCGGGCAGCCGTGGGCGGGATCTTTGTGCCTACCCTCCGCGAGGATGCGGTTGGTACGGTCGTTCCGGGGGGCACCGAGATGGGCAAAATCCTCGACCTGCACACGCTTGCCGAGCTGCAGGTCTTCACCGCGCCCTTCGAACGGACCGCCATGATGCTCATGCGCCCCCAGATCTGCACCGTTGAAGGCTCGGCTCTTGTCTATGTGATTGCCAAACCTGTCTAAGGTAGGCCGTGCGCGCCGGTGCCCGAGCGACGTCATGTGGCCCC
Source organism: bacterium (assembly GCA_035295165.1). Taxonomy (NCBI): domain Bacteria; species bacterium. The sequence goes on along the minus strand of DATGJN010000088.1, from coordinate 16,145 downwards.
GTTCCGCCTGCTCGTGTCGCGACCCCGCGGGGGGGAAGATACCGGGGAGATGTCACTCGATCGAGCGTGGACGCGACCCCACGAACGGATCGCCCCGCGCCCTCATTCGGCAAGGCGCGGTCAGGCCCGCGTGCCAGGAAAAGCGCGGCACCCGGGCCGGAGCTCGACCCGGCCGGGTGTCGCGGATCGGCGCGCCTCCTTGCTAGTGGGAGGGCACGTGCGTGGCACTGATCGTCGGACTGGAGTGCTTGAACAAACTGCCGGGCGCCCCCGGAACACCGAGCGCTGGGAGTACCCACCGGTCAAGCCCGTAGTAACCGGCGATCCGCCACGCAAGTACCAGCCAGGTTGCCAGAATGAAGAACAGCGGGTTGACGCTCACAGTACCGGCAAGCAGGTAGTTGGCGTTCATGAGCCCGCCGAAGAAGGCTGCCACGCCAGTGAACAGCCCAAGGATCAGCCCCACGCCGACGAGGAGCTCACCCGCTGAGACCGCGTAGCTCCAGGTTGCCGCATGCGGCAACACGACGCTGTGGAGGAAGTTTGCGTACCATCCAGAGACGTCGGGATGGGTACCGCTGGTCTTCTTCAGAGCTCCGAGGATGAACCCGGTCAGGGCGGTCCCAGCCTTTGGGCCGGCCCAGACGGGGTTGTGTAGCTTGTCCCAACCTTCGATCATCCACATATAACCAGCGTAGAGCCGTACGAGTAGCCAGAACCAGGCCATTCGCGTGTCCGCGAACAGAGTTCTCGAGATCGGCGGTTCACCGACCTCAACGCTGTGCCCGCTGTACTCTGCCACTTGGGTCACCTCCGTAAACTCGCTGTTCCTATTAGGGGGACGCATCTCATTAGGTCCCAGGTTACCTTGTTCCAGGCCTCGAGGGCATCGGCAGAGGACCTGATTTCCGGGTCGGGTGGCCACCCTATCTCGAGCGCTACCCACGCCCGTGCGGCAAGCGCATTGGGCTCTCGACACAGGGCGATGAGCGGCGCGCTGCAGTTTTGCGGTTCAAACCCCGCCGCTCGCGCATTTCACCTGTCGGGCGTGGAGCCCGCCCCAGAGGACAGCCGCATCCCACCCGGCCGCCTGTATATCTGAAAAAAGACCGGCTACGCAGGGAGGAAGCCGTCCGGTGAACATCGTAATACGGCTTTGGGGGACTCGTGTGACCCCGCTCGTCACCGATTCCTATCGTCTCGAGGGGCTTCGGGGTGTGATGATGCGACGGGTGCTCGCGATGACCTGCGGTACGGCTATGTTTTGTGTGCTTGTCACCGGGGCGGTGTTGGCCGCCCAAACCCCGCGCAAAATCCTCACCGGTCCGGCGATCTCGAATCCGAGAGTAGTCCCAGGGTCCGAGGCCAAGCTATTCCGGCTACTGAACAGGGCGAGGAAGGCCGTTCACGAGGCCCCTCTTGTCATGGACAACCGGCTCCGATGGACCGCACGAAAACTCTCCCGGGACATGGCGTTCCACGGGTTCCTCGGGCACGTGTCCTCATCGGGGGAGACGGTGCGCCAACGGCTATCTGCGGCGATCAGGCCTGGGACGGTCGTCGGGGAGAACGTTGGGTTGATGGACACGGTTGAAGAAGTGAACCGCGCGTTCCTCGCGAGCCCGGCGCACCGGATGTTGATGCTGTCCCCGAAGTTCCGCCGCGTGGGTATCGGGGTCACGACCGCAGGTGATGGTCAGCTCGCGATCACGGAAGACTTCGCGCAGTAGCGGCGGCGTCCCGCCGGTCCGCCCGATCCGCAACAGCGACATCCCCTAACTGGTTCGCATGATGACTCCGGCGGCTGCGGTCGCCGCTCGCTCCGCGCTGGTCCTGGACGCGGTTGCCGACGAGATCTCGGTGATGCCCATTCCTCCGCAGTGTCCGTCTCCCGGCGTCCGCGGTCGGAACCTTCGCCGGGCCCGCATCGCTTACGAGGTACTTTGCGACGAAGGGAGATTGAGAGCATGCGGAACACTCGGTTCAAGATGTCGATCGTCATGCTCGCCGCGGGGCTCGTGTTGGTCGCTCTCGTGGCGGGGGTCGCGTCGCTCACGACGCGATCGGCGGGTGCTCAGCCCGCAGTGCAGCCACCGGCGCCCCAGCAGCCGAACACCCAACAGCCGCCCTCAGCCCAGGGTACCCGGCCGCATCCGGTGATCGGCACGATCACGTCCGCGTCCGACGGCACGATCACGGTGACCGGCCGCGACGGCTCCGCGGTGACGGTGACGACGACCGCCACCACGCGGATCCTCGGGCGCGCGAACGCGGCGTTGACGAACGTGAAAGCAGGCGATGCGGTGCACGTTCTGGCGGACAAGGCGCAGGATGGGTCGTTGACCGCCACCGCGGTCGAGGATGTTCCGGCCGCGCTCGGAGTGCCGATGCGCGGAAAGGGCGGGCAGACTCAGACACGCGGCGGGCGAACGCTGGTCAGCGGCACGGTCGCCGAAGTTCGCGGCGGCGTCCTGTCGGTGACGGCCGCCGATGGCAGCCTGACGGCGGTCACGATCCCGCAGACCGCGCGGATCGGCACGCTGATCGCGCTCACGCCGGACCGTCTTGTCACCGGCGCGAGGGTGACGGTGCTGGGGCCGCGCAACGCCGATGGCGGCGTGACGGCAACGCTGATCATGGTGGCGGCTCAGCGGGCGCAGTGACGCCCCGGCGCGCGCCCCGCTCACCGGGCATTCGTCATGATGTCGCGGCGGACCGCCCTCCCGGGGCGGTCCGCTGCGCGTCGACATGCGTCGTGCGAGACGGTTGACCCGGACGGCGCTACGACTTTACGCCCAGGATCACGATCTCGTTCCAGGCGAAGTGGATATCGTCGCCCTCCTGTCGGATCTGGAAGGCCGCCGCGGCCGCAGGCGGCGCGTTCAACAACGCGTCTCTCAGCGTCGCGACCTTCGGCTCCGAGACACCGGCGCGGCGCACCCAGTCGGCGAACTGGAGGTGGACGTGGGCCGGCGCGGCGTCGGTCACGCGCAGGCCGTGGGCCGCGAACATCTCTCGGAGCCGGCTCGGCGGGTAGTTCCGAACGTGCGAAGGATCGCGACGCAGTTCCCATGCGTTCATCAGTGCCGCGAGCGCATCGTCCTCCGGCGTGCACGTGTCGTCCAGCACGACGCGGCCGCCGGGCCGGGTGACGCGCGCCATCTCGGCCAGCGCCTGCGTGATGTGCGGGAAGTGGTGCGCAGCCTGGCGGCAGGTCACGAGGTCGAACGACGCGGTCCGGAAGGGGAGCGCCTCCGCGTCGCCGAGACAGAACTCGATGTTGCGCACGTCCCGCGCCGCACGCAGCCCCTGCGCCTCGCGCACCATGCCCTCGGTCATGTCCAGGGCGACGACGCGGGCGCAGCGCGGCGCGACGGCGAACGCCGTGAACCCCGTCCCGGTCGCGACGTCGAGCGTCTGGTCGCCCGGCGACGGAGCCGCCAGGCGAAGCAGGGTCTCCAACCCCTCGGAGTGGCGGTGGACCGCACTGATCGTGTACCACGCCGCCTGGCGCGCGAACTGAGACTGGACGGACCGTTTGGCGTCGTCGGGCATGACCGCCTCCACGCAGGAGTACGTGCGACGCGGAAGAAAACCACAGGCCGATGAGCCTACCGCAGTGGCACGCTTGGTCGGTGCTGTTGGTCGTGACCCTCGCCGGGGACGCGCTCTGCGTTGTGATCGCCTTGTTCGGCGATCTGACGCGCCGCTACCGGATGCCGCACATCTTTTGGTGGATTCTGTGGCTGGCCCAGATTCCCCTCGGCATCCAACTGGCGCTCGGGCTCGTGCTGCTCGCGGAGGGCCTCCGCCCCCAGACGCCGCTGCACTATCTGTACGGCGGGCTTGTCGTGGCGACCGTTGCGGCGCTGTTTACGCTGCGCCCCGGCAGTCCCGCCCGCGGCTTGCTGGTGACGGACGAGGCGGGATACCGCGAATCCAGGTGGGTCGGTCTGTTGTGTCTGTTTCTGCTTTCGTTGGTCGGTCGCGCGTACATGACGGGAACGCTCGGCCATTGACAAAGCTACCCGTGTTTGCTAAAGTCATGTGACAACGTCCGGGGTTTCGGTTCTGCCCGTCGCAGCTCACCGCAACACAGCACCGCGAAACCAGGGACCGTCGATCGGAGCACTTGGCGACGTCCGAGCGACGACACAGGCGATGAGGAGACCGGGTCGCAGCAGTCCCGGATCCGAGAGAGCTGGTTCAGGTGGAAGCCAGCATCCGGTGCTGCGAACGCTCAACTCCGAGCCGCGGGAACCAAAGGCCGTCGTAGAGCGCGCCGAGTAGCACCCGCCGGAACCCGCCGAGACCGGGATGAGGGTCGTTCGAGCCGTGTCGCTCGGACGGAACTAAGGTGGTACCGCGGGGAGTCCCGTCCTTAGAGGACTCCGCGCGGTTTCTGTTTTTGTGGGGCGATTCACGGTACGGACGCGGTCGCACATCCAAAAGGGGGACGTGATCATGGTGCGCCAGACGACGCCTGTAGCGAGACCGGGGACCGCCGCGACGACGAAGCGGATGCGCGGAGGCCAGGCGCTCATCGAGTGCCTGCACCAGGTGGGCGTTGAGGTGATCTTCGGCCACCCTGGCGGGGCGGCGCTCCCGCTGTACGACTCGCTCTACGACGCGGGGGCCATCCGTCACGTCCTCGTCCGGCACGAGCAGGTCGCCGCGCACGCGGCGACCGGCTATCACCGCGTCACCGGCAAGGTCGGCGTGTGCATGGCGACGTCCGGCCCGGGCGCGACGAACCTCATCACGGGTATCACCGACGCGATGATGGACTCCGCGGGGATCGTGGCGATCACCGGGCAGGTCAACACGCATGCGATCGGAACCGATGCGTTCCAGGAGGCGGACGTCATGGGCATCACGATGCCCGTGACCAAGCATAACACCTTGGTCGAGAAGGCCTCCGACCTGCCGCGCGCGGTCCTGCAGGCGTTTCTGATCGCCGGCAGCGGACGGCCCGGCCCGGTGCTCATCGACATCCCGCGCGACATCGCCTTGGCCGAGGCGGAGTTCGAGTTTCCCGAGCAGGTGACGCTGCGCAGCGGCAAGGTGCCGCCCGCCGTGCCTAGCCCCAACCAGATCGCCGCGGCGGCGGCGCTGCTGAACCAGGCGTCGCGACCGATCGTCTACGCCGGCGGCGGCGTGATCACGAGCAACGCCGCGCCCGAGCTCACGGCGCTGGCGCGTCGGACGCGGATCCCGGTGACCACGACCCTCATGGGCAAGGGCGCGTTTCCCGAGACGGATCCGTTGTCGCTTGGGATGCTGGGGATGCACGGGACCGCATACGCCAACTACGCCATCAACACCGCGGACGTGATCCTGGCGGTCGGCGTGCGGTTCGACGACCGGGTGACCGGGCGTCTCAGCGACTTCGCGCCCGGAGCGCGGTTCATCCACATCGACATCGACCCGGCGGAGATCGGCAAGAACAAGCCCGCGCACGTGCCGATCGTGGGGGACGCCAAGGAGGCGCTGCGCGTCCTGAACGGCCAGGTCGTGCCCCCGGCGTGCGAAGCGTGGCACCGGGAGATCGCCGAGTGGAAGGCGCGGTACCCCCTCCGCTACCGCCAGACGGGCGACGTCATTAAACCGCAGTTCGCGATCGAGGAGCTGTACCGGCTGACCGAGGGCAAGGCGATCGTCGTCACCGACGTGGGGCAACATCAGATGTGGGCCGCCCAGTTCTACTTGATCTCGGAGCCGCGGATGTGGCTCTCGTCCGGCGGGCTGGGGACGATGGGGTACGGCTTCCCCGCGGCGCTCGGCGCCCAGGTGGGCCGGCCCGACGCGCTCGTCTGCGCGATCGTCGGTGACGGCAGCTTCCAGATGACGCTGCAGGATCTCGCCACCGCCGTGGAGTGCCGGCTGCCGCTCAAGATCTACATCCTCGACAACCAGTCGCTGGGGATGGTCCGCCAGTGGCAGCAGCTCTTCTACCAGGAGCGGTACTCTCACGTGTTCCTGAAGAACCCGGACTTCGCGAAATTGGCCGAGGCGTACGGGGCGGTGGGGATCAACGTCCGGCGCACGGACGAGCTGCGGCCCGCGCTGCAGCGCTCGCTCGAGGTCACCGACCGGCCATGTCTCGTCGCGATCTCCGTGGACCCCGAGGAGAACTGCTATCCTATGATCCCGTCGGGGCAGTCGGTCAAGGAGATGATCGTCGAAGATGACCGGGTCCGTGATTGAGCTGTTGTCGGGAACGTCGCCGACGCTCCGGCGGGACACGATGAAGCACACGATCTCCGTGCTCGTGGACAACTCGCCGGGTGTCCTCATGAAGGTCGCCGGGCTGTTCCGGCGCCGCGGGTACAACATTCACAGCCTGGCCGTCGGCGTCACCGAGCAGCCGGCGGTGTCGCGGATGATCATCGTCGTCGAGGGCGCGCCGGAGATCCTTGAGCAGATCATCAAGCAGCTCAACAAGCTCATGGAGGTCGTCAAGGTCAACGACGTGACGGGGTTCAACACGGTGGATCGGGAGCTGGCGTTGATCAAGCTCAACGCGACGCCGACGACCCGGATGGAGATCATGGAGATCAGCAACGTGTTTCGCGCCAACGTCGTGGACCTCACCGAGAAGACGATGACGCTGGAGGTCACGGGACGGTCCGACAAGATCGACGCGATCATGTCGTTGCTGCACAAGTACGGGATCCGCGAGATGGTGCGCACCGGCCAGGTGACGCTGGTCCGCGGCACCCAGCCCACCTAGGAGGCCACCGGCATGCCCGCAAAGGTCTACTACGAACAGGACGCCAACCTGAACGTCCTCCGCGGCAAACGCGTCGCGGTGATCGGGTACGGCAGCCAGGGACACGCGCAGGCCCAGAACCTACACGACAGCGGCGTCTCGGTGGTCGTCGGCCTGTACCGGGGGAGCCGGTCGTGGGACCAGGTTGCGGCCGACGGACTCGAGGTCGCGACGGTCTCGGAGGCGGCGGCCGCCGCGGACATCGTGCAGGTCCTGATTCCGGACGAGATCCAATCCCGCGTCTACCAGGAAGAGATCCGGCCGCATCTCCGCAAGGGCAAGGCGCTCGGCGTTTCGCACGGGTTCAGCATCCACTTCCACCAGATCGTGCCGCCCCCGGACCTGGACGTGTTCATGATCGCACCGAAGAGCCCGGGCCACCTCCTGCGCCGGATGTACGTCGAGGGCAAGGGGGTGCCGTCGCTGCTGGCGATCCACCAGGATCCGAGCGGCAAGGCCAAGGCCGTCGCACTGGCGTATGCGCACGGCATCGGCAGCCTGCGCGCGGGCGTGATCGAGACGACGTTTCGCGAGGAGACCGAGAGCGATCTGTTCGGCGAACAGACCGTGCTGTGCGGCGGGATTTCGGAGCTGATCAAGGCGGGATACGAGACGCTCGTGGCGGCAGGATACGCACCGGAGATCGCCTACTTCGAGTGTCTCCACGAGATGAAGCTGATCGTGGACCTGATCTACGAAGGCGGCCTCGGCCTCATGCGCTATTCGGTGAGCAACACCGCCAAGTTCGGCGACTTCACGCGGGGCCGGCGGATCGTTACCGAGGAGACGCGCGCCGAGATGCGCCGGATCCTCGCCGAGATTCAGAGCGGGGCGTTCGCCAAGGAGTGGATCCTCGAGAACCAGGCCGGGCGGCCGATGTTTTCGGCGCGTTACGAGCAGGAGGCCCACCATCCGATCGAGGAGATCGGCGCCCAGCTCCGGGCGATGATGCCGTGGCTCAAGCGCGACCTCGGTGCGGGCGCACCCGCGGCCCCCAAGAAGGCAGAGGCGAAGGCCAAGCGGTAGACGGGACCACCCGGGACGCTCGATGCGGCCCGGGCCCGGCGGCGGGAAGGCCGCCGCACGGGGGACGCGTCGGTGGAGCTCGGACGGGCGACCCCCGTCCGGCGCGACCCGGCCGCGAACGATGGAGGGCGGGGCGATGAGCGAGAAGGTCCGGATCTTCGACACGACGCTGCGCGATGGCGAGCAGTCACCCGGATTCACGATGAACACGCAGGAGAAGCTCGAGGTCGCCCGCGCGTTGGCCGCACTGCGCGTGGACATCATCGAGGCGGGATTCCCCATCAGCAGTCCGGGGGACCTCGAGGGCGTCCAGCTCGTCGCGCGCGAGGTCCGTGGGCCCGTGATCGCCGCCCTGGCCCGCGCCAATCGCCAGGACGTCGACGCGGCCGCGGCGGGGGTGCGGGACGCCGAGCGGTCGCGGATCCACGTGTTCCTCGCCACGTCGCCGATCCACATGGAGCACAAGCTCCGCATGACGCCCGACGCGGTGTATGAGGCGTCCGTCGAGGCCGTCCGGTACGCGCGGACGTTCACCGACGATGTCGAGTTCTCGGCGGAGGACGGCAGCCGGTCCGATCCGGAGTTTCTCTGTCGCGTGATCGAGGGCGTGATCCGCGCGGGCGCGTCGACGATCAACGTGCCGGACACCGTCGGCTACGCCACGCCCGAGGAGTACGCCAACCTGTTCCGCCTGCTGATGGAGAAGGTCCCGAACAGCGACCGCGTGCTCTGGAGCGCGCACTGTCACGACGACCTCGGGCTGGCCGTCGCGAACTCACTCGCCGCGATCGGCGCGGGGGCACGGCAGCTCGAGTGCACGATCAACGGCATCGGCGAGCGCGCCGGGAACGCGTCGCTCGAGGAAGTCGTCATGGCGCTGCAGACGCGTCGCAACTACTATGGGCTCGAGACCGGCCTGGACACGACCAAGATCTACCGGATCAGCCGGCTGATCAGCGCGATCTCGGGCGTGCCCGTGCAGCCGAACAAGGCGATCGTCGGGGACAATGCGTTCGCGCATGAAGCCGGGATCCACCAGCACGGGGTGCTGATGAACCGCGCGACCTACGAGATCATGACCCCGCAGACGATTGGGATCCCGAGTAACAAGCTGGTGCTGGGCAAACACTCCGGCCGGCACGCGTTCAAGAAGCAGCTGGAGGACAACGGGGTGCGGCTCTCCGACGACGAGCTGCAGCGCGCGTTTCAGGAGTTCAAGGTGCTGTGCGACAAGAAGAAGCAGGTCACGATCGAGGACATCCTGTCGCTCGTCGAGACCGAGTTGCGCAGCGCCCCCCAGACGTACGCGCTGCGGGCGTTCCACGTGTCCACGAGCAGTACGCTGCCGCCGATGGCGTCCGTGACCCTCGTGCGGGGCCAGGAGTTGTTCACACAAGAGGCGTCGGGCGACGGTCCGGTCGACGCGATGTACAACGCGATCAACAAGATCGTCGGCCTCGACCCGTCGCTGGCCGACTACGCGATCAAGGCGATCACGGGCGGCACCGACGCGATGGGCGAGGCCACGGTCAGGGTCCGCGACGGAGACGGCTTGTTCGTCGGACGGGGCACCAGCACCGACGTGCTGGAGGCGAGCGCGCGGGCCTACGTCGCCGCGGTCAACAAGATCATCCACGAGCGCCAGCACTGGATGACCAACACGTACGGCTAGTCCGCGACGCGGCGCGGGCCCGGCGGACGGACCGTCCGCCAGGCGGCGAGGAGGACCGTTCATGACCCATCCGGCCCAGATCGCGCTCTACGATACGACCCTGCGCGACGGCACGCAGGGGGCGGGGATCACGCTGTCGGCCGACGACAAGCTGCGGATCGCGGAGCGGCTCGACGAGTTCGGGATCGATTATATAGAAGGCGGATGGCCCGGGAGCAATCCGAAGGACCTCGAGTTCTTCGAGCGGGCGCAGGCCCGGACATGGCGGCACGCCCGCTTGACCGCGTTCGGGAGCACGCGCCGGGCCGGGATCCCGCCGGAGCAGGACGAGAACCTCCGGCTCATCGTGGCGGCCGGGACACCCGTCGCGGTCGTGTTCGGGAAGTCGTGGGACCTGCACGTCCGGGAGGCGTTGCACACCACCCCGGAGGAAAACCTGCGGATGATCGAAGACTCCGTTCGCTTTCTCCAGACCCGCGGCCTCGAGGTCGTCTACGACGCGGAGCACTACTTTGATGGATGGAAGGCGCACCCGGAGTACGCCTTGGCGACGATCGTCGCGGCGCGGCGGGGAGGCGCTGCGGTCGTGGTGCTCTGCGATACAAACGGCGGCCGGCTCCCCTTCGAGATCCGGGCCGGCGTGGAGGCGGCCCACGCGGCGGTGGATGGGCCGCTCGGCATTCACGCGCATAACGACGGCGAGCTCGGCGTGGCGAACACGCTCGTTGCCGTCCAGGCGGGCGCGACGCACGTGCAGGGCACGATCAACGGCATCGGCGAGCGCTGCGGCAACGCGAACCTCGTCTCGATCATTCCCAACCTGCAGCTGAAGATGGGCCGCCGGTGCGTCCCGGACGCGTCGCTCGGCCGGCTCGGCGAGCTGGCGCGGTACGTCTCGGAACTGGCGAACATGGCGCCCGACGAGTACCAGCCGTTCGTCGGGCGCAACGCGTTTGCTCACAAAGGCGGCGTCCACGTCAGCGCCGTGATGGCCCACCCTGCGACCTACGAGCACATCGTGCCCGAGTCGGTCGGCAACCGGCGCCGCGTCGTGGTGAGCGACCTGTCCGGGCGGGCGAACGTCCTCTACAAGGCGCAGGAGATGGGCGTGGACCTCAGCAAGGATCGTCCCGAAGCGCGAGCGATCCTTGCCGAGCTGAAGCGGTTGGAGCACGAGGGATTTCAGTTCGAGGGGGCGGAGGCATCGTTCGAGTTGCTGATGCGGCGCACGCTCGGGCAGCACCGCCCGGCGTTTTCCCTCCTCGGCCTCCGGGTGCTGGCCGAGAAGCGGGGAGACGGCACGAGTGTGTCCGAGGCGAGCATCCGGGTGGCCGTGGACGGCTTGGAGGAGCACACCGCGGCCGAAGGCAACGGGCCGGTGCACGCCTTGGACCGTGCGCTCCGGAAGGCGCTTGAGCGCTTCTACCCGGAAATCGGACGCGTCCGCCTCGTCGACTATAAGGTGCGCGTGCTCAACGCCGACGCCGCGACCGCGGCGCGGGTCCGGGTGCTGATCCAGTCCACCGACGGCGTGCGGACGTGGGGGACCGTCGGCGTGTCGGAGAACGTCGTGGAAGCGTCGTGGCAGGCGCTCGTCGACAGCTTGGAATACGTGCTCCTGCCCGCTGGCGGGCGCCGGCCCCGTCTCGAGGCGGCCCGATGAGCGGCCCGCGGACGTGCCGGATCGCGGTCGTTCCCGGCGACGGGATCGGCCGCGAGGTGATCGCCGAGGCTGTTCGGGTGCTCACGGAGGTCGGGCGGCGGTTTGAGATGGTCCTGTCGTTCGAGGAGGGGCTCGCGGGCGGGGCCGCGATCGACGCGACAGGCCATCCGATTCCTCCCGAGACGGTGGAGTTGTGTCGCCGCTCGGATGCGATCCTGCTCGGCGCGTGCGGCGGGCCGAAGTGGGACCGGGGACCGGCGCACCTGCGGCCCGAGCAGGCGCTGTTCACGCTACGGAAGACGTTCCAGCTCTACGCCAACCTCCGGCCGGCCGCGGTCTCGCCGCCGCTGCTGGGCGCCTCGCCGCTCCGCCGCGAGGTCGTCGAGGGCACGAACTTCCTGATCGTTCGGGAACTCTGCGGTGGATTGTACTACGGCACGCAGTCGCGCACCGGCGAGGGCGATCAGGCGGCGGCCATGGATACGCTGCCGTACGCGGCGCCGGAGATCCGGCGCGTCGTCCGCAAAGCCTGTGAGATCGCGCGCCTGCGGCCGCGACGCAAGGTGACGTCGGTGGACAAGGCCAACGTGCTCGAGACGTCGCGGTTGTGGCGCGAGGTGGCGACGGAGACGGCGCGCGAGTTCCCCGACCTCGCGTTCGAACACATGCTGGTGGACAACGCGGCGCTGCAGCTGGTGCGCGACCCCCGGCAGTTCGATGTCATCGTCACCGAGAACACGTTCGGGGACATCCTCAGCGACGAAGCGGCCGGCGTGATCGGGTCCCTCGGCCTGATGCCGTCCGCGAGCTTGGGCGAGCGCGCCCCGGGTTTGTTCGAGCCCGTACACGGAACCGCCCCCGACATCGCCGGCAAGGGGATCGCGAACCCCCTTGCCGCGATCCTCACCGGCGCGCTGTTGCTCCGCTACGGCGCGGGCCACGAAGCCTCCGCCGCGGCGATCGAAGGCGCGGTGACGCGCGCGCTCGCGGACGGATGCCGCACCGGGGACATGGCGGGGACGACGCCCGCGCTGGGGACCCGTGCCATGACGGACGCGGTGCTCGCGAAACTGGCCTGACCGCGAGCAGGACGGTTCGTCCCCAGCGCCGAGGACGCCGTTGGCGCGCGCCTGCTCCGCGTGCGATTCGCCTTGGTCTTCCAAGCCGATACGAAACCCCGACCCCGATCCGTAACGCCACGTCGTCCGGGCTGGACCCAGACCCGGGTGCGGTGGTTCGCGCCGCCCCATCGGCGCGCCACCGCGGCAGTGTCTTTGACCGTGTGCGTGGAATACTCACCCGTTGACCGGATCACCGGACGGGGGTGGGGGGCGCGATGCGGATTCTCGTGATGGGCACCGGCGGTCTCGGCGGGTACTTCGGCGGGCTGCTTGCGCGCGCCGGTGAGGACGTGACGTTCGTGGCCCGGGGCGCACACTTCCGGGCGCTCGTCGAGCACGGGCTCCGGGTGCGCAGCGTCGACGGCGACTTCGCGCTGCCGGTGCGCGCCGTCGAGCGGCCGTCGGACGCGGGATCGGTGGATCTGGTGTTGTTCGCCGTCAAGACCTACGATGTCGACGGCGCGGGCGAGGCGATCCGTCCGGCGGTCGGGCGCGAGACGGCGGTCCTCTGCCTGCAGAACGGTGTGGACACGGAAGACCGGTTGACCACGATGCTGGGGCGCGGACCTGTGTTGGGCGGCGTGACATACGTTGCGGGTGCGATCGAGGCGCCCGGCGTGATCCGGCACACCGGCCTGCCCGGAGACATCATTTTCGGCGAGATGGACGGCACGATCACGCCGCGCGTCCGGACGATCGACGCGGCGCTCTCCCGCGCCGGGATCAAGAGCCAGGTGAGCGCAGAGATCGTGCGCGTGCTGTGGGAGAAGTTCGTGTTCATCTGTGCAGCCGGCGGGATGACCGCGCTCACCCGGGTCGTCCTCGGCGAAATCTGGGACCACGCGGAGTCTCGCGAGATGTTTCGCGGTTTGATGGAGGAGACGGCCGCGGTCGGCCGCGCCCGCGGCATTCGCCTCGACGGGGTGGTTGAGCGACAGATCGCGTTTGTCGACGAACTCGTGCACGGGGCCGGGTACCATACCCGCGCCTCGCTGTATCACGATCTCGCGGCGGGGAAACGGATGGAGCTGGATGCGCTGTGCGGGGCGGTCGTGCGCATGGGGCGCGAGGCTGGGGTGCCCACGCCGCTCAGCTTCGCGGTCGTCGCCGCGCTGCGGCCGCACGAGCGCCGCGCCGCGGCCGGCGCGGGGCGCTAACGCCGTGCCGCCCTTGCAAATAGGGGCGTCCACAGCATACAATACGCCTGTCGTGCGCATGAGCCTTTTCTCGTGAGAATCCCCGCAGCCGTGAACCCTGACCAAGCCATGGCGATTGCGGTCGCCTTGTGCTACGGGCTCGCGGTGGCGGCGGTCGTCGGCCGCGGACAGCTTCGGAACCCGTGGTTCTTTGTCGCGTTTGTCCTGGGCGCTGTCGTCTTCTGGGTTGCCGCACTCCTCGTGGATCCGATCCAGGCCCTCGTGGCATACCTCTTCGGTTGGGACATCGGTGCGTACAGTACCAGCATCGGCGTCGGCCTGGTCGGCGCGTTGATCGCCGCGACGATCAACGAGATCTTCAAGTTGGCGATCGCCCTGCCCACGCTGTCACGGGGGGGCGCGGAGGCCGACGCCGCCGCGTTCGGCGCCTCGGTGGGCGCCGGGTTCGGCGCGATCGGCGCCTACCAGGTGTTGGGGTTGGCGCTGGTGGCGCGCACGCTTCATATGGGCGCGCCCGACAACCTTGTGACCCCGCTCGTCCAGCAGTTCGGGTTCGTCGCTGCGAACGGCGCGTCGACGGCGCTGGCGGTTTACGGCGCGACCCACGGCCAGCTCGGCGTGTGCCTGGGCGCGGCGGTCCTCTACCAGACGATGTATGGGATGCTCGGCCTGTTGTTCGCGCTCCAGGTGTACGCGCTCCCGGTGTGGACGATGCTCGCCGTCGGGGTCGCGCTCGCCATGCTCGCGTACGCGGTCGTGCTGAGCCTTCCGCGAGCGGCGGCCCGCCTGACGTCCTGACGTGGACGGCGTCGAAGCCGACCGCGCCGCGCAGGACCGGCTGGCGGCCGGATGGCGCCACCTCGCCGCGTTCTTCCAGGAGGGCGTCCGTCATCTCCCCGAGGCGGTCGCGGCGTTCCGCGCGGCCGAGCACCTGCAGCGGCGCGCGGGGGGCGGTGATGCCCTCGTCAACACGTTGCTCGGTCTCTCGCTTGCGCTCCGCCTCCTGCGCGACCCCGAGGAAGGCCGCCGCGCGGTCGTGCTTGCTCAAGAACTGGTGAACATCGTTCGCCGCGGTCGGGGAGAGCAGGACGCACTGGCGTACCGTGGCGCGCTCGAGGCCGCGTGCCGGGATCTCGCCGACGTCGAACGGGACGGCGCTGCGATCGGCGCAGTCGAACAGGGGATCGACGCCTGCGACCGGACGCTCAGACTGGCCCGCCGGCTGCGCGTCGATGCCCCGCTGCCGGCCGCCCGCGCGACGAAAGCCGCGCTGCTCGTCCGCCTGATCGTACTGCGCCGCCAGGCCGATGCGCGGCGATGGCGGGACGCGGAGCGGTTGTTCGCGGCGGCCCTCGCGGCGTGGCCGGAGCGCGACATCGAGGGCGGCGCGGTGGTACGGTGCGATTTCGCGGAGGCGCTTGCGGCGGGCGGAGACGCGGGGCGCGCGGAGTTGCTCGCCGGCGAGGCCGCCGCCGCCCTGCGCGGGACCGGGAATCGGTACTTGCAGGCCAGAGCCGCGCGGGCGGAGGCGCGCGCGGCTCTGGCCGCCGGCCGGCCCGACGCACTCGACCGCGTCGTGACCGCGGCGGCGGCGTTTCGCGCTCTCGGGTGCGAGTGGGACGCGCGGCAGGTCGAGGCTTTGGTGTGAGCGAAGGCTCCGCGTGTTTCACGCAGTGATGCGTCATCGTGGAAAGGTGCCAGCGTCGTGGTGAATCCGAAACTTCGGAGTCCGCTGACCGACACACTGTTTCGCGCCGTGTTGCAGCTGCGTACGGTGGAGGAGTGCTACCGCTTCTTCGAGGACCTTTGCACGATCGGCGAGGTCAAAGCGCTCGCCCAGCGTTTCGCCGTCGCGCGCATGTTGCACGCCGGGCGGACCTATCAGGAGATCGAGGCGCGCACGGGCGCGTCCTCGGCGACGATCAGCCGCGTGCGCCGGTTTTTGACCTATGGGGCGGACGGGTACGCGCTCATCCTCGGCCGCCTCGGCCGGGGAGAGGCGGCGCCGCGGAAGCGCGGTCCCGGCGGCGCGCGTCGGGGCGATGCGTAGAGCCCGTGCGGGGCGCGGCACTGCCGGCCTGATCGCAGCGGCGATCGTCGTTGGCCTGATCGCGTCGGCGGCGGCGGCGGCGACGCTCGACGACCGCGTGTACGCCGTGGCGCGGCAGCTGCTCTGCCCGGTCTGCCAGGGGCAGACCGTCGCGGAGAGCGATGCCACGGTCGCGCTGGAGATGCGGACGATCATCCGGCAGAAGCTCGAGGCCGGCGAGACGCCCGACCAGATCCTCCGCTACTTCGTCGGTCAGTTCGGCGAGAGCGTGCTCGCGGAGCCGCCGCGGCGCGGCGTCTCGTGGCTCCTGTACCTCGGCCCCTTCGCGGCGCTCGTGGCCGGATTCGCGATCGCCGCGGTCGCGATTCGCCGGTGGACCGGCGGCGCCCCGGCGGCACCCCCGTCGCCTCCTGCGGGGATGGATCCCTCCGACCTCGAGCGGCTGGCCCGGGATCTCGACATGCGCGACCGGTAACGCCCGCGCCAAGCGGGCCCCGCCGCGCGCGGGGCGCGGTGGGGCCGGATCCCGGTAGGGTTGGGTATGATGTCGTAGTTCAGCAATCCTGTCATGCTAACGGTTCAGCGAAAATGTCACCCCCTGGGCGCTGAGCTCTTTGCGGCGAGCGATCTGAGCGTATTGCCTCCAGGGATGATCGGGCCCGGGACGTGGATCACGCGGCGGTG
>DATGJN010000087.1 GCA_035295165.1 bacterium | reverse complement strand
CCCACACGGCGCTGGAAGGGCGGGTCCCAGCGGTCGCGAGTGTCAACAACGTGTGTGGGAACCACAACTAGCGCGCGACGTTGACCGGCCCGCGCCTCGGCGGATCCGTCCCCGCACGACGCCGCCGCTATCTCGCGCGGCAGCAGCGCGGACGTCCGGTCGCCCTCGAACGCCCGCCCTACGCGTCGATTCGCGTGTACAAGATGTGTCGGCGATTCCGGGGGTGCGGCCTGATCTTGACCGGCCACTCGCCGCTGTCCGCCGCCCGTTGAAAGGCATCGCTCTGTGGCAGTCCGGAGACTCAAGTTCATAGAGGGCCGCGTACCGCGGCACATCCGGGGTGGATGTCCGATAGCGGGTGGTGCTCAAGAGACCCGGGACCTTCAGCAGGGTTGGGACATTCCGCTTAGCGGTGGGTATGGTTGGGGGTTCATTCGAGACGACAGAGGGAGCAGCGCAGGGCCAGATTCAATGGTGCGGCTAGATTCAACCGTACCCAATGCAGGGGGTAGACTCTGCCACGGTGAAAAAGGCGGCGTCGTGAAAGAGCCGATCACGAAAGAGGGGCACATGTCCGACTCGTCTTTAGCCGTCCGGCTACTTCGACTCTTTGCCTGGCTTTGCTTCGTCGGTGGCATCATCCTGCTCATTGATGACCTGGTCCCGAGGGCTAGGGTGTACGCCCTGCCTTACTCGTTGTTTGGAATGCTCGTATTCCTGATGATCGGTTTGATCTTAGCCCTTGGCTTGGCGGCGTTCGTCGTGAGTGTTGAACTCAGGAAGCGAGGCTGGTAGCTGCTAAGGTTGCCTCTGTGAGTGTCGAGGTTAGTCTAGGGAAACGTATCTAAAACTATTTGAGGTAAGGGTTGTTAATCGTAAGGGTTGTTAATCTAGTGAACAAGAGACTTCCGCCCAACAGAATTTTCTAGATGCGTCGCTTTGTGCTGCTTCGTTTGGTCAGAAGGAGGGCTGGCCTATGATGGAAGCGATACATCTACTATCGTTCAGGGTGGAGATAGAGTCTTGCCATAGAGCCACCGTTGGCATTCAGAGTCTTTTTCTGGGTTACGTGAAAGGCACCACTTAATCCAACCGCCTACTTTGAGTTCGCCGGTCGCTTCTTTGAGCAGTTTGCTGTTTACATCGTAGGCTCGGACCGTGTGTACTCCTGCGGGCACTGTCATCGAGCACCACTCTTGAGGCTGCAACGTACAGTTGGCTATGGAATACGGATTATCGTCGTCGAAGACTCCAATTTGGGCGAGAGCATTGTAGGCCCACCGATTCCAGACGTAGATTATTCCAATGTCGCTGCTTTGCGCCCTAGCAGATCCCAACATGACCATTCCCAACAGCACGACGACAAGAGAGGCGAAGAGACACCTTCGCACAGTCGCACCCCGATGCGCCGATCAGCAAGTCCAGCGGTCAACGGGGCATTTGCGACAGTCGAGCGCTCGATTCCTGCGAACACGAGCGGCATGTGTTATGTCGCTTTGTGCCACTTCGCTTGGTCCGGATCACGGCGACGCGATAGGGCTAGATGCGGAGATATGCTCCGTATCGTACACTCTGTTGAAACCCGCCTCCTTCGCGGGCTCGACGTCCATGCGGACCAGGTACCGGAACTGTGCGCGCGTCGTCATCTACTCGCCTCCTCAGGCTTGATGTGGAGCACATCGGCCGGGGACCGGAACGGGAGGCCATCGATGAAGTCACCCTGGTTCGTGATCGGACCGGACGAGGGCGAGGTGCTTCACCTCCGTCCTCCCGCGCGGAGCGGCGCGGTCACCATCAAGGTCGACCCCAAGAACACTGGCTCGCATCGCCTGGCGATGGGACACCAACGGTTGGGTCCCGGCGGGTCGATCCCCGTGCATCTCCACGAGCGCCAGGACGAAATCCTCTTTGTCCACGCCGGGCGCGCCGACGTCATCCTCGAGGAGCAACGGCTGCCCGCCCCCACCGGGACGACCGTCTTCGTGCCGGAGGGTGTCTGGCACGGCGTCGACAACGCGGGGACCGACGTGCTTCACTTGGTCTGGATCATCACGCCGCCAGGCCTCGAAGAGATGTTCCGCGCCATCAGCACGACGGCCGGCGTCGAGAGCCCGCCGATGACACGAGACGAGTTTGTCGGCCTCGCCCGCCGTCACGGCATGCACGTTCGCGCGCCCGGCGCTTAGCGCTTTTCGGCGGCCGGAACGCACGAGAGCGCCGCGTCAGCCGGGGATGGTGATCATCTCGCTCGTCGACTGCCAATCCGTCAGCACGCGATGGCCGTCGGCGCTGGTCAGGATCAAGTCTTCAATGTGGTGCCGCCGGTCCTCCGACGCCCGATAGGTCGGCTCCAGCGCAATGAGCACTCCGGCCTCGAGGCGTTGAGGGTTGAACGGATGCAGCAGCGGATTGTCGTGTCCGCCGCCTCGGCTCACGCTGTGCCCGAGTGTGGTGCCGTCGGCGCAATGCCGGTCTGTTCAAAGGCCTGGGTGCAGAAGCGGACGACGGCGGCGGTAACACCGGGATTGAGACACCCGATGGTTCTGACGTAGGCGTCGCGATAGCTCCGGTACTCGTCGAGCTGCTGGGGACCGGCCTTACCGACGATGCCCATGCGCGCCATGTCTGAACTGAATCCGTCCCAGGTGCCGCCGAAGTCCGTGAGCACGGAATCACCGGGTAGTGTACGGTGTTGTGTGTAAAAGCAGGAGCCCAAAAAGGGAGGGCGTACCCCCGACCTGGACAATAACCACAAAGGAGGGATACGCCCGTGGCCAGTGTGACAGCACTGACCGATCTCACAGTAGCCGATCTGTGG
>DATGJN010000086.1 GCA_035295165.1 bacterium | reverse complement strand
CTCCGCGGAGGCAACGGGGGCGGCTCCGCCGGTGTCGGCGCAGAACGGGTCCGGCGCGGCGGAGGGAGCGCGAGGCGCCATCACGCCTGAAATTATACGCCACGCGTCGCGGGAGCGGCAAGAGACCGCACGGCGCGAAGGGCCCGTTGTGCGCATGGCGCGCAGCTCCGGGCGTTTCTCTCAGCAGCCACGGATTCGCCCACCTCGACGGCGAAATCGGCGGCCTCGACCGGAAGCCAAACGCCGGGACACGAAGAAAGCACAGTACGGGCGGAACGGATCGTTCCTGTTCGACGGTTTATCGGGCGTGGCGTGGACCGCGAATCGCCGTGCCGCACCCGCGTTGCGGATCGAACGATCATGATCCCCTTGACCCCGACGGGGAGTCATGTACATTACATATGTACACATACTGGGAGGGCCGCACCGATGAAAGCCATGAATGCGCGCGATGCGCGAGCTCAGCTGCGCGCGTTGCTGGATCGTGTCGCCGCCGGGGAGGAAGTTGCCATTCTCAGACGTGGCAAAGAAGTGGCGCGTATGGTCCCGCCTGCCCGCGTGCGACGGCGCCTGCCCGACCTGACCGCGTTCCGCGCGTCGCTTCGCGTGGAGGGCGGGCCGATCAGTCGGACGATCGTTGCCAGTCGACGGAAGGAACGATTCTGATCTACCTCGATACCAGCGTCGTCGGTCCGTACTACTGGCCCGCGCCGCTCAGCGGGGTCGTTCAAGCGCTCGTCCAACGGGGGGGGGCGCGCTTGCGGTCAGCGACCTTGTGGAAGTCGAGCTCTTCTCCGCCCTTGGGCGGACGGTCAGAGGTGGGGAACTGTCGGAGGCGGACGCCCGACGGGTCCGGGCGTTGTTCTTGGGGCACTTGGAAGACGGGCGGTTCGAACGGGTTACCGCGCGAGCGCCAGACGTATCTCACGGCCCGCGCGTGGCTGAGCACCTTCGACGTTCTGGCCCGAACGCTCGATGCGCCACATCTCGCGGTAGCCGCGACCCGAGACCTGGAACTCGCCACGGCCGACGCTGAGATGGCCCGTGCGGCGAAAAACTTGGCCTGCACGTCCACCATCTGCGCCCCCGCGGGACAGGTCGCGCCCCCAGGAATCGGCGCTAGCTTGGACGCGCCCACTCGCCTGCCGCGTCCGGGTGCGAGGAGTTGGCTCGCCCGACCCGAAAGCTTACGTGCGTGATCATTTCGCGAACTCCCCTGCGGATCAGCTTTGCCGGCGGCGGCTCCGACCTCCCCGCGTTCTATCGTCGCGAACCCGGGGCGGTCGTCACCACGGCGATCAACAAGTATATCTACATCACGGTCAACAAGAAATTCGACGACCGGATCCGCGCGAGCTACTCGATCACCGAGATGGTGGACCGGGTCGACGACCTCCGGCACGAACTGATCCGTGAAGCGCTGCGGCTCGTCGGCGTCACCGGCGGGATCGAGATCACGTCGATCTCCGATATCCCCTCGCGAGGGACCGGCCTCGGCTCGAGCAGCACGTACACGGTCGGACTGCTCCACGCGCTGCACGCGTACACTGGCCGGCACGCCGGGGCGAAGCGGCTCGCGGAGGAGGCGTGCGAGATCGAACTGGAACGATGCGCGAAGCCGATTGGAAAGCAAGATCAGTACATCGCGGCGTATGGCGGGCTGCAGTTCATCCGGTTCGACTCAGACGGCGTCCAGGTCGAGCCCGTAGTCACCGATGCGGAGTTCCGCGCGCGGCTGCACGCGCACCTCCTGCTGCTCTATACGGGGCTGACGCGCAACGCCGACGCGATCCTCGAAGAACAGGGACGCGGCCTCCGCGAGGACGCGTCGGCCCGCGCCGATACGGTCAAGATCCGCGATCTCGCCTTGGAGTTGCGCACCGCCCTCCTCGAGCAGCGCCTCGACGCCGTGGGCGAGATTCTGAACGTCGGATGGACGCTCAAGCGCGGGCTCGCCCCGGGGATCACGTCGCCCGAGATCGACGCATGGTACGCACGCGCGCGCGCCGCTGGCGCGATCGGAGGCAAGCTGCTGGGGGCCGGCGGCGGGGGATTCCTGTTGCTGTTCGCGTCGCCCGACGACCACGCCGCGATCACGCGCGCGCTCCCTGACCTGCGCCCGATCTCGCTCGAGTTCGAACCACAAGGGAGCCGGATCATCTATGTCGAGGAATGACGCCGCGCGCCGTGGCGCGCGCGCCTACACGACGCGGCTCCGGGCGTGCCTGGGCGCGGTCCCCGCGGGGGAGATCGCGGCCGTCGCGGACCGCCTCCATCGGATCGCACGCGCCGGGGGGGCGATCTTCCTCGCCGGCAACGGCGGCAGCGCCGCGACGGCGACCCATGTCGCGCTTGATCTCGGCAAGTCGACGCTCGGCCGGCCGCCGCGGCTCGGCGCGAAACGGGTCCGCACCGTCGCGCTGTGCGAACCGGCGGCGCTGACCGCGTGGGCGAACGATCACGGGTACGAGTACGTGTTCGCCGAGCAGATCCGCACCCTCGCCCGGCCTGGCGATGCCGTGCTGTTGTTCTCCGTGAGCGGGAACTCCCCCAACATCGTTGCCGCGGCGCGCGCCGCGCGCGCCACGGGCGCCGTGGTCATCGCCCTCGTCGGCCGCCCCGGGGGCGCGGTCCGCACGCTCGCGGACCTGGTCGTGGTGGTGCCGAGCGACGAGTACGAGCTGGTGGAAGATGTGCACCTCGCGATCGGCCACATCCTGACCGTGCACCTCCGGGGCGCGCTGCGGGACGCGGGGACGCGCCCCGGTCGCCGCCGGCGCACCTCGGGTCGGACGCGTGCGCGCCGGTCGGGCTGAGGACGCATCGTGTACATCCTGGGCATCAACGCATACCACGGCGGGGCGTCGGCCTGCCTGATCCGCGACGGCGAGCTCCTCGCGGCGGCAGAAGAGGAGCGCTTTCGCCGCATCAAGTATTGGGCGGGATTCCCGAAGCTCGCGATCGCGTACTGTCTGGAGGTCGCCGGGATCACGCCGTACGAACTCGACCACGTCGGCATCTCGCGGGACCCGAGCGCCAACCTCCTGAAGAAGGTCGTGTTCGCGCTCCGGCGCCGGCCCAGCGCCGCGATGATCCGCGCGCGGCTCGCCAACGCCGCCCAGGTGCGCCGCCCCGACGCGGCGCTGTGCGAGGCCTTCGGGCTCGACCCGAAGCGGCTGCGCGCCGAGTTCCACAACGTCGAGCACCACCGCGCGCACATGGCGAGCGCGTTCTTCGTCTCGCCGTTTCCGCGGGCGGCCGTGCTGTCGGTGGACGGGATGGGCGACTTCGTCAGCACGATGTGGGGCGTCGGGCGCGACGGCCAGATCGAGGTCCACGGCGAGATTAACTTCCCGCACTCGCTCGGGTTCGTGTACACCGCGGCGTCCCAGTGGCTCGGCTTCCCGAAGTACGGGGACGAAGGCAAGGTCATGGGCCTCGCGCCGTACGGCCGTCCGGTCCACCTGGACGCGTTCCGGAAGATCGTCCGGGTCCAGCACGACGGCACCTTCGACCTGGACCTCGACTACTTCGTGCATCACGCCGCGGGCGCGTCCATGACGTTCGACGAGGGCTCGCCCGAGATCGGCACGATGTACTCGGAGAAGTTCGTGGAGGTGTTCGGACCCCCGCGCCAGCCCGGGGAACCGCTCACGGAGAAACACCAGGACGTCGCGGCCTCGCTCCAGGCGATGCTGGAGGAAGCGGAGTTCGCGCTCGTGCGGCGCCTCCAGCGGGAGACCGGGGAGACCGCGCTGTGCCTCGCCGGCGGCGTCGCGCTGAACAGCGCGTTCAACGGCAAAGTCCTGCCCAACACGCCGTTTACGGACATCTATATCCAACCGGCGGCGAACGACGCTGGCACGGCGCTCGGCGTGTGCTACTACATCCACCATCAGCTCTTGCGACAGCCCCGCGGGTATGTGATGACCGCCGCGTACACCGGCCCGGCGTACGACGCCGACGACATCGGCCGGGCGCTCGATCGCCACGGGCTCGCGTCCGAGCGCGTCGACGAGGTCGAAGTGGCGCGCCGCGCGGCCCGCCTCGTCGCCGACGGCAACGTCGTGGGCTGGTTCCAGAGCCGCATGGAGTGGGGGCCGCGCGCGTTGGGCAACCGCAGCATCATCGCCGACCCCCGCCGCGCCGACATGAAGGACATCCTCAACGCCCGCATCAAGCACCGGGAGTCGTTTCGCCCGTTCGCCCCCTCGGTGACGCTCGAGGCCGTGGGCGACTATTTCGACCAAGTGTACCCGGACCCGTTCATGGTGAAGGTCTACCACGTCCTTCCGGACAAGCGTGCCGTGATTCCCGCCGTCACGCACGTGGACGGCACCGGACGCCTGCAGACGGTCGATCGGGACGCGAACCCGCGCTACTGGCGGCTGATCAAGGAGTTCGAGCAGATCACGGACGTGCCGGTCGTCCTCAACACCTCGTTCAACGAGAACGAGCCGATCGTGTGCACCCCCGATGAGGCCATCGAGTGCTTCCTGCGGACGCGGATGGACGCGCTCGTGCTCGGCGATCACGTGATCCGCAAGTAGCGCCGTGCCGGCGATCCGCCTCGAACCCCTCGCGCGCTTCCCCGGGCTTCGTGTCCTGGGGTGGCACGCGGGCGCCTTGTACGCCGCCCGCGGCTACGAGGTGGTCCGGTCGGTCGCGGGCATGTCCGGATGGGAGCCCGCGGGCGGCTTCGTCCCGGGGCCGCTGTACCGCTGGGCCTCGCGCGCCAGGCTCGGCGATCGGCTCGTCCGGGGCGGCTGCCACGCCCTCGCGCGGCTCCGCGACGGCGGGTTGGTGGCGTCGTTCCCCAGAGTGATCGCGTTCAAGCCGGCCGACGCCCCGCGCTTCCGCACCGTGCTGGCCGTCCCGCGCGGCCGACGTCCGCTCGGGATCGCGGACACGCCGGACGGGTGGGTGTATTGGGGAGAGTACTTCCCGAACCCCGACCGCGACGCGGTCCGGGTGTTCGGCTCCCGCGACGGTGAGCACTGGCAGGTCGTCTACACGTTTCCCGCGGGCGCCATCCGACACGTCCACAGCATCACGTACGACGTGCACGCTCGGTGCCTGTGGGTGCTGACGGGCGACGACGGCGACGAGTGCCGGATCCTGCGGGTGACGCCCGACTGGTCGTCCGTCGAGGTGGTGCTCGCCGGCGGCCAGCAAGCCAGAGCGGTCGCGCTCCTGCCGTGCGCGGACGCGGTGTACTACGCGTCGGACACCGAATGGGAGCAGAACTCCATCTACCGCCTCGACCGGACGGGCGGGACCACGCGCCTGGCGCCGATCGCAGCCTCCAGCTTCCACGGGTGCCGGGTGGGCGCCGCGCTGTTCTTCTCCACCGGCGTGGAACCGAGCTCCGTGAACCGGGGCCGCGACGCGGTGCTCTACGGAAGCGCCGACGGCGTCCACTGGGACGCGGTCGTCCGGTGGCGCCGGGATCCGTGGCATCTCCGGCTGTTCGGGTATGCGAACATCGTGCTCCCGTCCGGGGAGAACGACGGCGATATCCTCGCGGCAAGCGGCACCGCGGTGCGCGGACAGGACGAGGTCACGCACGTGTGGCGCGTGCGCCTCGAGTAGTGACGCAGGCGCGATCGCCGCGCGCCCGGGCCGGTCAGTCCCCTCCCTCACCCGCACCGCGCGCCCCGGCCTCCGGCGACCTGAGCCTGAGCAGGCGGGCGGCGTTCCCGGCGAAGATCGCGCGCACGGCGTCATCCGGGCATCCGATCTCGTAGCACGCGCGCAGCTGGTCTGCGAGGTAGCGCGCCGCGAACCCTCGCGGAAACCACGACGAGTCGGTGCCGAAGACGATGCGCGACGAGCCCACGGTGTCGAGAAACGTCCGGAACAAGCTCGCGAGCGTCAGCGGGTACGGCATCCACCGCATCCACTCGTTCGAGCCCGAGGTGTCCACGTGTACGTTGCCGCACACCCAGGCGAGGTGCAGGAGCTCGCGCGGGTACCCGCAGCCGAAGTGCGGGATGACGAACGGCACGCCGGGAAACGCGCGGGCGACATCTTGAAGCACGAGCGGGCTCATGTTCGGGTGGGACACGATCCCCTGGTAGCGGAGCGGACCGAAGTGGATCAACACGGGGATGCCGAGCCGCTCGGCCGTGTCCCACACCGGATAGAGCCGCTCGTCGTCGATCCGGCCGTCGAGCAGCGGGGCGATGAGCTTGTACCCGCGCAGCCCCAGCGTGCGGACGGCGCGGTCGAGCTCGGCCGCCGCGTCCGGACGAAACGGGTCGTGGTGGGCGAAGCCGACGAACGTGTCGGGGTGCCGCGCGACGACGCGCGCGAGCCGGTCGTTGTCGCCGCCCGTGACGAACACGATCCGCACGAGGCGGTGGCGGGCCGCCTCGGCCGCCCACCGGTCCGCCATCTCGTCGTCCGGCCCCGGCGGCTCGGGGTCGGGAAACCCCCACGCCCGGCGCCACCCCGCCTGGTCGGCGCGCAACCACCCGGTGACCGCGGCCCACTTCGCCTCGCCGTGTCGAGCGACGTACTGGTCGCGCACGCGGTCGCCGCCGCCGCGGATCGGGAAGTGCGCGTGGAAATCGAGGACCGGAACCTGCGCGGTCATCTGCCGATCACCTCGTTTCTCAACTCCGCAACCCCGTGAGCACGACGCCCTCGATGATCTGCCGCTGGAGCAGAGCGAACACGGCGAGCACGGGAAGCACGGCGAGCGCCGACGCGGCCATGATGAGGTGCCACGACGAGCCCGCCTCGCCGCTGAACAGGGCGATCCCCACGGGCAGCGTCCGCATCGCGGGTGTTTGGATCACGATCAACGGCCACAGGAACGCGTTCCAGTTGCCGAGGAACGTGAAGATGCACAGGGCCGCGAGCGCGGGACGCACGAGCGGCAAGGCGACCCGCGTAAACAGGCCAAATTCGGAGAGGCCGTCGATCCGCGCGGCTTCGAGCAGCTCGTCCGGCACCCCGGCCATGAACTGCCGCATCAGGAACACGCCGAACGCGCTCATGATCCCCGGGAACAGGATGCCCCAGTAGGTGTCGATCCACCCCAACCGCGCACTCATCGTGTACCACGGGATCACGAGCATCTCGGTCGGAATCATCAGGGTGCTCAGGATGACGACGAAGATGACGTTTCGGCCGGGGAAGCGCAGCTTCGCGAACGTGTACCCCACCAACGAGTCGAAGAACGCCACGCTGACGGTCGTCGCGGCGGCCACGCCGAGGCTGTTCGCGAACCAGCGCGGGAACTGCGTCGCGACCAGGACCGCGCGGATGTTGTCGAGCGTCGGAGCGACGGGCCAGAAGTGCAGCTCGAAGATCTCTCGCGGCGTCTTGAGGGCGGTCGCGAGCATCCAGAGAAACGGGTACACGACGAGGACGCTGCCTGCGGCCAGCGCCGCGTACGCCGCGGCACTTCCCCACCCCCGCCGGAAGAGCCATGCGCGGTGCGCCGCGGCGGGCGCGGCCGCCCGGGCATCGAGCGCCCGCGCCATCAGTACTCCACCTTTCGAGACAGGACGGTGAGCTGTGCGAGCGTGATGAGCAGCAGGACGCCGAACAGCAGAACCGTCGCCGCGGCGGCCTGGCCCATGTGGAACCGTTGAAACCCGAGGATGTACACATACAGGACGATCGTGTCGGTGCTGCCGAGCGGGCCGCCGGGGTCCCCGAACGTCATGTTCAGCACCTGCGTGAACAGCTGCAGGTACACGATCGTCCCGTACACGACCGAGAAGACGAGCGTGGGGTTGAGCAGCGGCACGGTGATGTACCGGAACATCCGCCACCCCTGGGCGCCGTCCACCGCGGCAGCCTCGTAGTAGACTCGGGGGATCGCGTCGAGCCCCGCCAAGAAGATCACGACCTGGAACCCGAGATACTCCCACACCACGAGCGCCGCGATCGCGTACAGCGCCTGGCTCGGCGCGCGCAGGAACGCCGGCGCCGGCAATCTGATGGCGCTCGCCAGCATCGCCAGCGGGCCGAAGTTGGGCGAGTACATCCACTGCCACACCCACGCCGCCGCGACGATCGGGGTCACGAACGGGATGAAGTAGATCGTGCGGAAGAGCCCGCGGAGGCGCGTGATCCGCCGCAGCAGCAGCGCGACCGCGAACCCCAGCGCCAGCTGCGCGGGGATGCCGACCACGGCGTACATCACGGTATTGCCCGCCGCCTTCCAGAACGACGCGTCCGCCCAGATCTCGCGAAAGTTCGCGAGGCCGACGAACGGCTGGTCCGCCCCCACGACGTTCCAGCGGTGCAGGCTGATCACGAGGGCGCCCGCGGCGGGCGCGATGCGGATCGTCAGGAAGAACGCGAGCGGCACCGCAAGAAACGTGTACGCCGACAGCGTCCGGCGGGCACTCAGACTGAGACCGCCCCGACGCACCCGACCCACCTGGACGGCCATGATCGCGATCGGCCGGGTCCGGGCGCCGGCGCCCCGCCCCTCGACCGCCTCCCTATTTGTGCGGCTGCTTGGCCCAGAAGTCGTCGAGGACCTTCTGCTCCTTGGCCGCAGCGTCGTCGAGGGCGGCCTTGGGGTCCTTGTGGTTCAGCACCACCTCGTTGATCGCGTCGAGCAGGACCGTGCGCTGCGCGGTTTCATCGACGAAGAACGTCGCGTGCGCGTACGCGAGGCTGGCGATGAACGGGCCGTACACCGGATCCTGCGCGAGCTTCGGGTCGGCGGCGAGTGCCTGGCTCGCCGGGATTTCCCCGACCTGCGTGAGCCAGAGCCGTTGCACGTCGGTGGACGTCAAGTATTTCAGAAACGCCACCGACGCCGCGAGCCGCGGACCGCTCGCCTTTCGCGTCAGCCCGTTGACCCAGAACGACCCGAAGTTCCCCGGGGTCCCCCCCGCGGTGCGCTTGGGCAGCACCGCGACGCCCCAGTCGAATTTCGCGGCCGACCGGATGGCGCCGATCGCGAACGAGCCGTCCACGATCATCCCGGCCTTGCCGGCGTCGAACGCGTCGCGGTAGCCGTTGCCGCCCGGGAAGAAATCGATGACCGCCACCTTCTGCTTGGTCACGAGGTCGGTGTACCAGGCGAGCGCCGCGGCCCCCTGGGCCGTGTTGTACGTCACGTGCCGATTGTCGGCGCTGTACGGCGCCGCGCCCCACTGACGGAACAGGATCTCACGGAGCAACTGGTGGTCCTGCCCGTTCGGCGCGATCCCGAAGCCTTCGACTGTGATGCGGCCGCTCGCGTCGCGCTGCGTCAACTTCTGCGCGTCGGAGGCGAACTCGTCCCAGGTGATCGGCGCCCGGCCGATACCGGCCTGACGAAACATGTCCTTGTCGTAGAACAGCGCGAGCGTCCTGACCGCGGTGGGCAGGGCCCAGTACCGCCCGTCGAACTTCGCGGCCTTGATCATCGGCACGAACTCCCGCTCGATCTCGGCGGGCGCGAACGCGCTGCTCGGGAGGACCTGCAGATACCCGCTGCCCACGTAGAGCGGGAGCCAGCCGTAGTACAAGTTCACGACGTCCGGCCCCTGGCCGGCCGGGACGGCGCTCGCGACTTTCTGGTTGTAGGAATCGTAGGGGAACGTCTCCTGGACCACGTGGATGCCCGGGTTCTTCGCCTCGAACTGGGCGATCAGGGTATCCATGGTCTTGACCTTGCTTTCGAAGTAGTACTGCCAGTACGTGATCGTGACTCGGGATTGGCCTTGGGCCACCGTGACGCCGGCCAAGACGATGGCCAGCACCGCAACGAGCCAGCCTCTCCGGGTGATGTGCATCACGTTCCTCCCTGCTGGAGCATCGATCTACCGGGCTGCCGCATAGTCCGGCGCCGGCCGGATCCACCGCGTCTGTCGCGTTCGCTGCTCGACTGCCCGGTCCCTCTCGATGACGGCGTCGTCGTGAAGGAAGCGGCGGCGCTGCCTACTGTCGGAGTTTCATGTAGACCAAATATCCGGCGAGCAGCAGCCCGAACAGCGCCGTGAGAATGCCGACGAGGTCGGTGGCAAACCCGGCGGGCTCGAACGTTCCTGATTCCAGCTGGGCACGCGTCCGACGATACCGACGCAGACCGGCCAGCGTCAGCAGCACGCCCGCGACCATGGCGATCGTCCCGAACCAGACGGAGAATTCCGGCGTTCGCCGCGCGAGCCCCTGCAGGCTCGCGAATTCACGGATGGCAATCGCAAAGCGGCCAATCGCAAACCCGAGGACGATGACGGCGACGCCGGTACGCACCCACGCGAGAAACGTGCGTTCATTCGCGAGGTGATCGCGGGCGCGGTTGGGATCTCGGCTGGTCGCAGCGCGCTGGTCGGCGGTCGGCTCTGTCATCGCATTGGCGAGGTCAGGCCTCGCGGTCCTGCGTGAGCCAGAACGGCTGCGACCACGCGGTGGCGCCCGAGTGGCCGACGCACTCGACCCGCACGAACCCCTCGTCGCCTCGGGGCGCGTACGATGCTTCGGGGCCCGCCGCGTCGAGCCGCACGGCATCCTCGGCGTCGAGGAACCGGATCCGTCCGGCGTCCGTGGCGCAGGTGACGGCGCCGTCTCGCGCGCCGAACTCCGCCTGGGGGCCCGTCGAGGCGTAGAAGGCGAGGCCCCGCAGCGCCTGGAGCACCGCGCCGGCTGAGACGGTCGGGGTCTTGAGCATCACCCATCCGGTGTCCAAATCCCGCTCCCGGTGGAGATCGTCGGCGGCGACGGCGCCCACGGGGGCCGTGGCGTCCCGGTGCCTGAGCACCGCCGTCCACCGCCGGACGTCCTCCGCGCTCCGGCTGTGATGGTTGCTGATTTCGATCAGGTGGTATCCAGAGAGGCGCACCATTTCGGCGACGGACCACCGACCGGTGAACCCGTTGCCGGTCCAGGAGGGGTGGTGCAGCGACACCACGCCGCCGGCCGCCGCCGTCGCGTCGATGCACGCCTGGGCGCCGCCTGCGCGCAGCAGGCCGGGGGCGCCCAGGCGCCCCATGTGGGGCCCCAAGGGTTTGAACGGTCGCGGCACGGTCGTCTCGACCCCGGGCAGGGCCGCAAACACGCCGTCGTTCAGATCGTCGCACGTGGTCACGCGCTCGTGATCGGTAAAGACCACGACGGCGTATCCTCGGGCGCGGTAGCGTTCCAGAAGCGCGCGCGGCGCGAGATACCCGTCGGAGTTGGTGGTGTGGCAGTGCAGCTGCGTCTTGCGGAACTCGCCGGGAACCGCATACGGATCGATCAGTAGTCGTGTCAGCGCCACCCGGGGTACATTCGCGGACCGGTCCCCCCTACCTGTTCCCGCACGTCGCTCAGGGGCCGGCGTCGCGCGGCCGCGGCGCGGGCGCAGACGGCGTGGATCTGGACGTGTCCGGACCGGGCGTCTGGGGCGCGGACGGAGTGGATCTCCCGGGGGCGGACGACGTCGGGGGCGGCGGCCCCGGAAGCGGAACGTCGTACCCCATTTGGTGCAGCTCGGTCTGGATCGCGGCGATCCGGGCCGGGGTGTCCGGGTGATCCTCGAACGCGTGCTGGAACGCACTCGGCTGGGCCTTCTCGCTGGCCGCGAGTCGCTGGAAGAACGAGAGCGCGGCCATGGGATTGTACCCTACCTTGCGCATGTAGATCACGCCGTAGTGGTCCGCCTCGGCCTCCTTCTCGCGCGAGTACTTCGCGTCCACCAGGGCACGACCGAGCTGCGTCAGTTCGTAGGCGCCCAGGCTGCCACCGAAGAGGATCTGCGTCACGATGACCGCCCCGAGCTGCAGCTCCATGTCGCGCTGCGCGAGGTCCACCGCATGCCGGTGCGCCACGTGGGTCGTCTCGTGCCCGAGCACAAACGCCAGCTCGTCTTCGGACTTGACGAAGCGCATCATCCCCTGCGTCACGAAGATGAACCCGCCTGGCGCAGCGAACGAGTTGACGACGCTGCCCCTGATGATATGGTACGTCCACGGCAGATTCGGGCGCTCGGACACGTGGGCGAGCTTGAGACCGAGCGTCGTCACGTATTGGGTCTGCTGCGGGTCGCTCACGAAGCCGTATTGCTGCGCCATCTGGCGCTCGACCTCGCGACCGATCTGAATCTCCTGCTGCTCGCTGATGCCGAACAACTGCGCGGTCACGGGGCGCGCCGGCGCAGCCAGCAGCGCGACGGCGACCGCCAGCAGGGCCGCCAGCGCCATCCTCCAGGCGCGATGAATCCGTTGGATCCTCACGACCCGTTCCTCCTAGCCGTCCGCCCCCGCGCGGTCTGCCCGGCCCCACGCACGGCGCGGGCCGTGTCCCGCGCGAGGTGGACGCGGGATCAGCCGCGGCGTCGGGACCTCACTATTCTACCGCGGCGGGCGGTGATCGGGCGTCGGCGTCAGCGGGGGTCCCGAACCACCAGCACGGGCGGATCGACCAGCGGAAACGTGTCGGGAGGCCACGTGGCGACCTCGGTGAACGCCGGCAGGTACGAGGGGGACGACACGCGGAAGACGACGTCCTCTGCGCGCAGCCAGCTGTGTGTGTCGACGACGGCGAAGTCGATCCCGTGCTCGCGATACCAAGCGGCGTCGGCTCCGCGCGTCGCGTAGAGCACGGTGCACGGCAGCCGGTTCAGATCGGGGATGAACCACCGGAGTTCCGCCTCGACCGCCACCCTCGAACCCGCCGTCACATGGTGCCTGAGCCAATCGACGGCAACCGCCCGCGTGTCCCGATCGCCCGCCAACGCCCGCGCGAGCGCGACGGAGTCCCACACCGGCCCGAGGAGCAGCAGCACCACGCCCGCGGCCGCGAGCGCGGGGAGACACACCGCCGGCGCCACAGTCCACCGCAACCGCAGCCACCGCCAGACCCAGACAGCGGCGACCGCCGCGAACAGCGCCATGAAGGGCAGCACGGGCAGGATGTAGCGCAGCGGCAGGAACCGCTGACCGGCCGTGTAGAGGAAGTAGACGACGGGGAAGCTCAGCAGGTAGACCTGCACTTTCGGCTTCCAGAAGAACCCCACGATCGCGCCGACGAGCGCGGCCAGGGCGGGGACGATCCCGAAGGCGACGTGGGGGATCACGTACCACTCCTGGCCCTGCTGCGGGGACACCAGATAGCCCAGGTACAGGGGCATGCCGATGCGCATCATCGCCGCGGTCGGAAATCCACCGTACGCGGCAGCGTTCTGGCTCATGCGGTCCAAGAAGTACCCCACCTGCGCGAGCGCATACGGCGTGCCGATCGCGAATCCCAGCACGGTGAACAACGCCAGGCGCACCGCGCGGCGGTCGATCACGGCGTCCCGGGTCGGGTTCAGGAGGTGCGCGATCAAGAGCGGCAGCGCGACCAGAAAGGCGCTCGGCTTGGTGGACACCGCGAGGCCGGCGAGCAACCCGGCCCGCGAGTAGTCCCGCCGGACGCCCCGGCGCCACACGTCGATGCCGGCCAGAATCGCCAACATCAGGAAAAAGATCATGGGCACGTCCACGCGCACCGTATCCGCATAGTAGATCGTGCCCGGCGCGACCGCGAGGATCGCGGCGGCGAGGAGCCCGACGGCCGGCTCGAACAAGACCGCACCGATGCGGTAGACGACGACCACCGTGCCCGCGCCCAGGCACGCCGTGAGGACACGGCCCCACAGGTAGAACGACGGGTAGCTGATGTACCACCAATAGTGCGCGTACGCCCCCTGGGGGTGAAACAGCTGGATGTCCCACGGGGACGTGATCCGTCCGCGCAGATGGAGCCAGAGGTACCACAGGTGCACCACGGGCAGGAGCAAGTAGTAGTACACGCTGGGATACGCGAACGTGGACGGATTGATGTCGCCGCGCTGGAGCATGCCGATGACCCAGGTGAGGACGAGCGGCTCGTCCCACTCGTGCACGTAGGGAAGCCCGCGCCCGACCCCCCAGAGGCGTATCGCGAGGGCGCCCGCGACGATGACGCAGACCGCCGCCGCTTCGGCGAGCGATCGGATCTGCGGAGCCCCCGACGAGGATCGTGCGCCGGGTCGGCCGGTCCACCGCTCGCCGGAAACATCGGGGGACTCCCGATCGGCCGCCGGGGCCGTGTCGTCCGTCACGCTTCCTGCCAACTCGCCCGGTCCGCGTTCGTCATTGCGCCGTGCCAGTGATTCGACCGCGTGCCACCGACACCCTGGGCGGCGCCACACCCGTTTCGCCGGCGCCCCGACATTCGGTGCAGACATGCGGCAAAATGGAGCGCCCGCGCGACCGCGCACCCGGCGCGGGGGGCGCGCGCGTGTGTGGTACAATCGGGGCGTGAAGGTCAGGGTCCGCTTGTTCGCGTCATACCGGGAGGCGGTCGGACAGCCGGTCGTGGAGCTCCCGATCGATCCGGACGCCGACGGCCCGGGGCTGTGGGCGTCGCTCGTCGCACGGTACCCGGCGCTGGCGTCGCTTCCCGCCCCGAGCGGCTACGCCGTCAACGATGAGTACGTCCGCGACCCCCGTCCGTTCCGGGAGTCGGACGAAGTCGCGCTGATTCCGCCGGTGAGCGGCGGGGACGGGCGCCGGACCGACCCGGACACGCCCGATGCGGACGAACGCGCAGGAGTGACGCAGGCCCGGTCGGATCGCGCACCGCTCGTGATCCTCACCGACGGTCCGATCTCAGCGGACCGCGTGCTCGCCGAGGTCGCCGACGCCACCGCCGGCGGGATCGTCTTGTTCCTGGGCGTTGTCCGCGACAACACCCGGGGGCGTCGCGTGCAGCACCTGACGTACGAAGCATACGACGTGGTCGCGCGCCGCGAGCTCGAACGGATCGCCGCGGCGGCCGGGGAGCGGTGGCCGGTCACCCGCATCGCGATCGCGCATCGCACGGGTCGCCTGGGCGTCGGCGAAACCAGCGTGGCGGTCGCGGTCTCGGCGCCGCACCGGGCGGCGGCGTTCGAGGCGGCGCGATACTGCATCGACACGCTCAAACTCACCGTGCCCATCTGGAAGAAGGAAGTCTGGGACGGCGGCGCGGAGTGGATCGGCGCGGAACGGACCTGAGCGTCGGGGGCAACAGGACGCTGGGGCTGCGGTTCTACGACGTCATGTGGAATACGTGGGATGAGTCCGCCGTGCCTGAGGCGCTCGCGTCCGACGTCGATTTCCGGGGCTCCATCGGCGTGCGCGCGCGCGGTCACGCCGGGGTGGTCGAGTATATGCGCCTGATCCGCGACGCATTCCCCGATTTCCACAATCGGATCGACGACCTCGTGGCCGAGGATGACAAGGTGGTCGCACGGCTGACCTACACGGGCACACACCTGGGGCCGCTCCTCGAACACGCCGCGACGGGGCGGAAAGTCACGTACTCCGGCGCCGCGTTCTTCGAGATCGCGAACGGGAAGATCCGGCACGTGTGGGTACTTGGCGACGCGCTGAGCCTGATGCGACAGATCGGCGCGGTGTGAATAGGCGGGGCGACACATCGAACTGGCGCCACACCCAACGCGTATGCTACACTGTCAGAGTTTCAACTCCACGGAGTGTCGCTGAGATGACAAAGCCGAGCCGCTCGATACGCCGCGTTGCTATGCCCATGATCGTCTTGATCGCCACGGTCTTGTTGAGCCCCCCCCTGGTTCCGGCCGGCGCGCAGCAGGGCGGACAGAGCTGGAAGGGACTCGTGCCGGGGCTCAAGGCGCAACTGGCCTCGCACCCAGATCCCGAACTCGCATTCCGGCTGTCGATGGTGTATGCGCACGAGGGCATGCTGATCGACGGGTGGCACATCCTCAAGCAGGTCGACCAGATGATCGGCGGCGAGTCCCGCCGCCCCGAGCTGGAGCGGAAGATCATCACGGACGCCACCGCGGCCATCCACCAGAACCCGCACGACCTTCTGGCCCGGTACGAGCTCGCGTTCGCCTCGTGGGTGGGCGGCAACCACAACACGCCGTTCGAGCAGTTTCTCGAAATCACGCGCCAGGATCCGTCGAACGCGATGAATCACGGGTACCTCGGCTACATCTACTCGACGCACAACGACGCGAAGAACACGATCGCCCAGTGGGAGGAAGCGGTCCGGCTGGATCCGAGCAACAGCGTGCTGCATTACATGCTCGGCTCAGCGTACTACCGGACGGCGCGGACTCGAGACGCGGCGCTCCAGTTCAACATGGCCTATCGCGATCGGACGCTCTACAACTACATCACCCGGGGCGAGGAACCCTAGCGCGAACCGCCCCGGTGGTCGTGGTCCGGCACCGCCCGCGCGTGTTCGGTCCGGTCACGCGCCACGTTCAATTACCAGCGAAGTAATCGCCGGCATCCCCCCCCATCGCGTACACTCTCTCATGGAGGTGCGCGACATGAGTGCGAAGAGCACGACCGGGAGACCGACGGCGGGCCCGAGCGTCGCCACGGGACCGCGCCCCTTCGGTGAGTTGCTGCGGCGCTGGAGGCTCGCCCGACGCATGAGCCAACTCGCGCTCGCCACCGAGGCCGAGATCTCGGCGCGCCACCTGAGCTTTCTCGAAACCGGACGCACCCAGCCGAGCCGCCAGATGGTACTGCTCCTGGCCGGCGTGCTCGACGTACCGTTGCGGGAGCAAAACCTGCTGCTGACCGCCGCGGGGTTCGCGGGAGTGTACCGAGAGACCGCCCTGGCCGCGCCGGAGATGGACCAGGTGCGGCGGGCGCTCGATTTCATGCTGGCCCAGCAGGAGCCGTACCCCGCAATGGTCGTGGACCGACACTGGAACCTGCTCATGCAGAACCGCGCGGCCGACCGGTTGTTCAGGCTCTTCCTCGATCCCGAGGCGGTGGCGCAGGTGCCAGGGCCGCCGAACGCGGTGCGACTGACCTTCCACCCGCGCGGCCTGCGCCCGTACATCGAGAATTGGGAGGCCCTTGCCGGCCCGCTGATCCAGCAGATCCACCGGGAAGCCGTGGGCGGCATCCCCGACGAGGGCACCCACCGTCTGCTCGACGAAGTCCTGGCGTACCCCGGCGGCCCCGCGCGGTGGCGCACCCCCGACGCGCACGCGCAGTCGGCGCCGTTCCTGTCGCTTTTGCTTTGCAAGGGCGACCTCAGGGTGCGGTTCTTTACGACGATCGCCACCCTGGGGACGCCGCAGGACATCACCCTGCAGGAACTGCGTGTGGAGTGCTTCTTCCCGGCCGACGAGGCCACCGAGGACGTCGCACGCCGCCTGGCGCGCACCGGCGCGTAGCGCCAACGACCGATATCGCGGGGCCTGCTTAGGCCTGGGGTCGATCCGATCGGACGCGGCGATGCCCCCGCTACCGGCGGCCGAGCGGCGCGGTCTGCCAGTTGAAGCGCCTGGAGAGCATGCGCAGCGCGAAGGTCACGCCGATCGCCACGAGCGCGGCGTCCGACGCCGGCACGCGCAGTTGCTGTTCGAGCAACAGGAAGACGACGCAGCCGGCCAACGCCGTCACACCGTACAGCTGGCTCGGCTTGAACAACAGCGGTTCCTCGCGCACCAGTACATCCCGAAGCAGCCCGCCCCCGACCGCGTTCGTCAACCCGACGATCAGGGCCGCGAGCGCCGGAAGGCCCGCGGCGAGCGAGGCCTGCGCGCCGACGACAGCGTACGCGCCGAGGCCGAGCGCGTCCACCATCGCGAACGCGGTCGCGAATCGTTTCGCGTACGACCCTCCGGCCACGCCGATGAGGCCGCCCACGAGCACCACCGCGACGTAGCGCCAGTCGGTGAGGACACGCGGCACCCGTGTCAGGAACAGGCCGTCACGGATCAAGCCGCCGCCCGTGCCGGTTACGAACGCCAGCACGAACACACCCATGATGTCGTACCCCCGCGCCATCGCGCTCCACGCCCCGGTCACCGCGAACAGGAGCACCCCGGCGAGGTCGAACCCGATCGGAAGCGCGAACTGGCTGCCCGGCATCGCGCGTGGACCGTTACCCCGACCCGCGCGGCTCTGACGCGCGCGTGAACGGTCGGGCGCCGCGGGTCGTTCGAGAGACCCCGTCGGAAAGATGCATCTACGACCGCAGCGCCGGGCGGACGGCCCCGCGGGTCCAGCGCCGCGCGGCGCCCCGCACGGCCACCGCGATCACTCCCCCGGCGAGCGCGCTCAACATCCACGGGATCCCAAACGCGAGGATGAGGACCAGCCCGTACTCCTCCGACAGGTGCGCGCCCTGCACGATGCCGATCGCGCGGTCCACGCCGATCCGCGTCCACACCGCGACCGCGGCGGCGAGGAGCGCCGGCACGGCGTGCAGGCGGCCGGTCCACGCGGCCGCCGCGCCGCAGGCGAACGGGGACAGGGTCGGGAGCGACGCCGCGATGGGGAGCCACGACGTGACGGCGGGGCTGGACCCGAGCAGGTCCAGCCCCTCGAAGACGATCACGCCCGCCGCGACCGCGGCAAGCCAGCGCCCGACCGCGCCCACCCGGGATCGCTCCAAACGGTCCTAGGCCGTTTCCAGCATGATCCGCTTGATCTCCGCGGTGATCCGCAGGGCGTCGGGCATCGACCGCTGCCACATGTTCCGCCCGAAGATCAGCCCGACCGCGCCCGCCTCCATGCAGTGGCGGGCCTTGCCCAGCAGGTCCTCGTCGCCCATCTTGCTGCCGCCGCTGAACAACACGAGCGTGCGCCCGGCGCTCCGAACAACCTTCTCGACCGCCTCCCGGTAGCCCAGGTGCAACGTGTTGTAGGGCTTCGGCGACGCGGCCGCCTTGTCGTCGAACTCCGGCACGTTGAGCTTGACGATGTCCGCGCCCATCTCGCACGCCAGTCGGGCCGCGTAGTCGATGGCGTACAGGCCGTCGCGGCCGCCCTTCTTGTCGATGGCCTCGCCGCGCGGGTACGACCACACGATCAGCGGCATTCCCGCGGCGTCGCACGTGCGCCGCACCTCGGCAAGCTGCCGCATGTCCTCGTCCTGGCGCGGCGACCCGACGTAGAGCGTGTACCCGACCGCGTCGGCCCCCAGGCGGACGGCGTCCTCGACGAAGCCGGTGAGACCGCTGAACGGTTGCGCGTCGGACGGGATGTTCGTCTTGCCGTTGATCTTCAGGATCAGCGGCACGCGGCCGGCGTACGGGCGCAGGTGCTTGGCGGCGAGCCCGTAGTGGAACGCCACCGCCGAGTACCCGCCTTCGACGCACAGCTTCAACTGGAACTCCGGATCGGCGCTGTCGGGGTTGGAGAAGAAGTCCACGGGGCCGTGCTCGAGGCCTTGGTCGATCGGCAGGATCAGCGCAACCCCATGACCGGGCCCGTGTCCGTAGAGGATCCGGTGCAGGCGCGTCTTCTTACCGATCGGCAGATCCATTTCGTCGAGCGTCGGGCGTCTGACCCGCTGGACCACCATACTCTCCACCTCCTGGACGTGCCCTCCGGGAACACGCGCGGCGGGCGCCGCGCGGCCTCCCCGGTCAGGGATTCTCGGTGTCGCCGAGCTCTGTGAAGTGCGCACGCGTGGTCCCTTCGGCGATCATCCGCCGTGTCTCGTAGAAGATCGTCACCCGATCCGCCCACAGCGTCCCCTGGCGCCGCACCATCACGACGTGTCCGGTGAGCGTGGCCACGGACGTCTTGAAGTTCACGGTCGCGTCGGCGCTGGTGATCGCCGCCCCGTACACGTCCGCCTGGACCGGCCCGTGAATCACGGCCCGGTCCTCCGCGCGGAACAAGTCGATCGCGCTGCCCTGCATCCGGCCGGCTTTGTTCGCCACGGTCGGATGTCCCGTCACCAGCCCGTGCTCCGTGCGCTGATCGTACACGACCCGGTCCCCGTTGATGATCAAGTCGGGCGCGTTGAACGCCGTCACGTGGCCCTCGCCCACCAGGCGCTGTGTCGATCGATCGGCGTCGATCGTGTCGGCCGACAGCGCGTACTGGGGCGTCTCCACCGAGGCGCTCCCAGTCATGACAGCCCGCGTCACCTCGTTGGTGGGGGTCAGCGTGAGCGTCACCGTCTCCGCCGTCGCCTGCCCCTGCGGCCCGGTCACGGTGACATGGCCGGACAACTCCGCGGTCCGGGCCGCCTTGGTGAGCCGCAGCGTGTTCGCCGTGGCATGGTCGGCGCCATAGTCGACCTGCACGTGGCCGGACGCGATGAGTGTGGTCCCGGTGTTATCCACGGTGACCTGATCAGACGTGAGATGGAGGGGAAAGGCGAGTGGCAGCGGTGCGGCGCCCGGTGTGGCCGCCCACGACCCGAGGCTCCACCCCGTCACCAGGGCGGCGCCCAACAGGCCGGCTGACGCCGCGCGCAGCCGACCGCGCCAGCCACTCACGGGATCACCGCGGCCGGGGCGGACGCCCGGCACGCGTCACAGTACCCGTAGAACTCGACCCGGTGGTCGACGATGGAAAAGCTCCCGTCGGTGAGCCCGCGTTGCTCGCGCCGGAGCAACTCCGCGACCCGCCCCCGCGGAAGATCCACGACGGCCCCGCACCGCAGGCACGTCCCGTGGTAGTGCGGCTCGAGGTTCGCGCAGAACACACCCCGCACGTCTCCGTACGTGAGCCGGCGAACGATCCCCAGTCGCCCGAGCAGATCCAGCGTGCGGTACGTCGTCGCGAGGTTCACCGTGGGGCAGAGGGTTCGCGCCCGTCCGCAGATCTCCTCGGCGGAGACGTTCACGCGCCCGGCCCCCAGCACGGCTGAGAGAATCGCCCGGCGCTGCGGGGTGGCACGGTAGCCCTGTCGCTCGAGCGCCCGCACGCGGTCGGCGACCGTGTCGGCGCCGCGCCCCGTCCCGGGCCGCCGCCTGATTCTCCCCGTGGTGACCGCCACGTACCCGGCCCTCCT
The DNA here is from genome assembly GCA_035295165.1 of bacterium. Taxonomy (NCBI): domain Bacteria; species bacterium. Next base: position 20,979 of record DATGJN010000086.1, on the reverse strand, counting down.
AGATGAACTCCCGGCGCAGCGCGTCCGCCTGCGCCGACGTGAGCGGCGCCAGCCGGCGCTTCGCCACCGGCCCAGCCTTGAGCGCCTTGACCTGCTCCTCGTACGTCGGCTGCCCCGACGCCTGATAGACAATCCCGATCGGGATCCGCTCCCCCCACTCGTGCGCCCGCCGCCAGGCGCCGTCCCGGTCCGCCGGGTCGTGCCCGGCCTCTTCGAGTTTGTAGACGCGCTGCCGGTAGAAGTCGTACGTGTTGATCTTGTTGTAGATCACGCACGCCTGCAGCACATCGACGAGCGCATACCCGCGGTGCTGGATCGCGGCGGCAATCAGCGTCGCCAGATGTTTGGGGTCGCCGGAGAACCCTCGGGCGACGAACGTGGCCCCGCCGTTAATCGCGGTGGCGATCGGGTTGAACGAGACCTCGATGCTGCCGTCCGGCGTCGTGCTGGTGACAAACCCTCGCGGGCTGGTCGGCGAATACTGGCCTTTCGTCAGTCCATACACCATGTTGTCTTCGACGATGTGGACGAGGTCGGGGTTGCGCCGCATGATGCTGAGGAAGTGGTTGCCGCCGATGCCGTACCCGTCGCCGTCGCCCGTGACGCAGACCACGTTGAGATCGGGGTTGGCGAGCTTCGCTCCCATCGCGATCGGAAGCGATCGCCCGTGGATCGTCGTGAACCCGTTCGCGTTCATGTAGTCGGGAAGCTTGCTTCCGCACCCGATGCCGGAGACGAACAGCACCTCGTGCGGATGGATCTCCAACTGGGCGAGCGCGCTCTTCACGGCGTTCAGAATGCCGTAGTCCCCGCACCCGGGGCACCACGTCGGCTTGATCGGGCTCTGATACAACTTCAGATCAAGCATGAACCTTGGCCTCCTTGAGGTTCGCGAGGATGTAATCGGCGCTGAGAGGCCGGCCGTCCCACCGCAACACGAAATGGTCGGCCCGGCGTCCGGTCATCGCCCGCACGAGATGGGCGAACTGTCCGGTCTGGTTGCCCTCGACGGCGACCAGCACTCGCGCCGCCTCGATCAGCGGCGTCGCCTTCGCCTCAGGGAACGGCCACACATCCACGAAGTGCAGCAGGTTCGCCCGGGTGCCGGCGGCATTGAGCCGGTCGACCGCCTCGCGCATCGCCCCGTACGAACTGCCCCACCCCATCAGCGTCAGGTCCGCGCCCTCGGGCCCGTAGATCGTGGGCCCGCCGAGATCCTCCACGATGTGCCGAAACTTCCGCATGCGTTTCCCGGCCATGCGCAGGCGGTTGGCCGCGTCCTCGTCCTCAAAGTGCCCGTACTCATCGTGCTCGTCGCTGCACGCCTGGTGCACCGCCTTCGGGTGTCCCGGCAGCGCGCGCGGCGAGACGCCGCTCGGCGTGTCCTTGTAGCGCAGATACGGCCCCGCGAGCCCGTCAAGCTCCCCCGCCGTCAACATCTCCCCGCGATCGATCGTGACGTGCTCGATCGGTAGGTCGGACGACAGCAGCGGCCGCAGGGCGGTCGTCAGGTAGAACTCGGTCATGACGATCACCGGACACTGCCACTTCTCCGCGAGGTTGAACGCCCGCACCGCGGTGTGGAAACACTCCTCCTGCGTCCCGGGCGTCAGCACGATCCGCGGAAATTCTCCCTGACTCGCGAACAGCGCGAACAGCAGGTCCGCCTGCTCGGTCTTCGTCGGCATTCCGGTGGACGGTCCGGGCCGCTGCGCCTCGACGATCACGACCGGCACCTCCGCCATCCCCGCGAGGCCGAGGGCTTCGACCATCAGCGAAAACCCGCCGCCGCTCGTCGCGGTGAGCGCCCGCGCACCGACGTTGCCCGCACCGATCGCGAAACACACCGCCGCGATCTCGTCCTCGGTCTGCTTCACGACGATGTCGTACGCGTTTTGGTGGGCGGCCATGAACTCGAGGATCGAGCTCGCCGGCGTCATCGGGTACCCGGACATGAATCGGCAGCCGGCCGCGATTGCGCCCATGGCGAACGCTTGGTTACCGTGGACCAGCACGCGCGCCGGGCGGCTGTCGAGCGGGGAAACCTTCCAGTCGAACGATCCTGCGTACCGCTCGCGGCCGACGCGATAGCCCTCCTCGGCGACCTTGAGGTTGCTCTGCACGACCGCGTCGCCTTTCCGGGCGAAGTTCTCCCGAATCTCGCCGGCGATGAACTCGAACGGGTACTCGATAATTCCCGCGACCGCGCCGAGCCCGGCCGTGTTCGTCATGATCTTGTTCCCGCCGATCTCCTGCGCGATCTTGTGAAGCGGCATGGAGTAGCTCTGGGTGCCCCGTGCGCTCACCGCGCCAGCGTCGAATTTCAAGCCTTCGTCGAAGACCAGCGCCCCACCCGGGAGAATGTGCGGACCGTACTCGGTCACGGCCTCGGCGCTGAACGCGAGCAGGAGGTGCGTGCCTTCCGTGTGCGTCCACAGCGGACGATCCGACACGCGGATCTGAAAGAAGTTCAGGCCGCCGCGGATGCGGGACATGTACTCGGGAAACGCGTGCAGCCACAGCCCTCCGTGGCTGAGTGCGGTCGCGAATCCGTGGCCGCCCGATTCCACGCCCTGCCCGGCCTCGCCCGCAAATCGAATCGTCACATCGTTGAGCCGCTTGGCCACTGCGTTCTCACCCCCGTTGAAGGTTGGGCGTCACGTTCCGCCCTCGGCGTCCTCGTGGGACGCGTCGGAAGGCTCCGCCCCGCTCGCCGGTCAAATGTCGCAGCAGGACTGCCGGGTGCCCGCTTCCCCTCCGTCGGAACGCTCCCTGGGGCCGGTGGCCGCCGTGCGCCGCTAGCCGCCGCGGCGATCGCGACCGGTTCCGGCGGGGTCCTCGCGCGGACCCTCCGCGGGCTCCCCGTGCTGCTCTTCCCACAACGCGTCGAGTTTGCGGTACTTCTCCGGAAACTCGCCGGTGTATCGGAGCCACGCGGGAATCGGATAGCGGACGCCGCCCCGATGCGTTCCCGCGAGCCCCTCCACCAAGTCCCCGACCATCGCCCACGGGATCGTGAACGCCATTTCGTGGTCCTCGGTCTGCCCGTAGATCCGGTCTCCGTAGCACGGCAGAATGACCTGGGGCTGGCCCGCGTGCATCGTCTCGATCACGGCATCGGCGCAGTCGAGCCGCGCGGAAAAGCTGCTGTGCAACCGCCCGCCCCGGCGGTAGAGGGCCGCGGCCACGAGACGCATCACCTGGGCTGAGTTCCCGTAGACTAGCACGACGTGGGGCTCGAACTTCGCGCGCCCGAGCGGCGCGATGAGGATGCGCTCGTACTCCCCGAACACGAACTTCGGAACTTCCGCCTCGGTGAGGGCCGCGGCCTCGGGCGTCCCGACGTACATCCCGCACGCCAAATTGCCCTCCGCGTAGTACGGAAGCACCGGCTCGAACCCGAACGCCGTTTTCGCAAGCGGGCAGCTGAGATCGTCGCGCCCGACCGCGACCGCCCACCCGTAGCGACGCGCGATCGAGAACGTCTGGCAGATGGCCACCCGGATGCCCATGTCCCGGCTGGGGATCCGGACGTTGTCGGGCAACGCCTCGCCGGCGCGCACCATCCGGATCCCGACCGGAAACGTCTGTGGCCGGACGTGTTTTTCGATCTCTGCGTTCAGCGTGACCGGGTCCATGCTACGCGCGTCGCCTCCGCCTCATCGCTTGAGCAGGGCGTCCGCGATCTCGTAGAACACGCGCGCGGACGCACTGTCCGGAGCGCCCACCGCGACGGGAGTCCCGCGGTCGCTCCCCTCGCGGATCGCCGGGTCGAGCGGGATCCGTCCGAGCAGCGGGGCGTCGACCATCCGCGCGAGCTGCTCACCGCCGCCCTGCCCGAAGATGTACACGGGATCGGCGCCCGGGGCCGGCAGAAAGTACGACATGTTCTCGACGACACCGATGACCGGCATGTTGACCTTCTCCGCCATCTTGCCGGAGCGGTAGGCGACACCGGTTGCGGTAGACTGTGGCGTCGTGACGATCAGCATCTCCGACCGGGGCAGGGTCTGGGCGATCGTGAGCGAGACATCCCCGGTCCCGGGCGGGAGATCGATTAGGAGTTCGTCGACCTCGCCCCAATGGACCTCGGTGAGGAACGTCGTCAGCGCCTTGTGGAGCATCGGCCCCCGCCACACCACCGCCTCGCCCTCGTCGACCATGAACCCGATCGACATGAGCCGCACACCCCATCGCTCCATCGGGATGATCATCTGGTCGATGATCGTGGGGCGCCCCGACACGCCCATCATCTTTGGGATGCTGAACCCGTACACATCGGCGTCCACGATGCCGACCGTGCGCCCGCGCCGGGCCATCGCCACGGCGATGTTCGCGGTCACGGTGGACTTGCCGACCCCGCCCTTGCCGCTCGCAACCGCCAGCACGCGCGTTTTCGACGTTGGCGCGAGCAGCGGGGACTGCCGCTGCGGGCCGGGGCGGAGCTGGCCGATGAGCGCCTGGCGCTGCTCCTGGCTCATCACGCCGAGCTGGACATCCACGTGCTCGACCCCGGGGAGCTCCGCGACCTTCGCCTTAATGGAGTCGATGATTGTCTCCCGGAGCGGGCACCCGCTGATGGTCAGGAGCGCGTCGACCCGGACGTCGCCGCCTCGGATCGCGATCTCCTTGACCATGTTGAGCTCCACGATGCTGCGGTGAAGCTCCGGGTCCATCACGCCGCGCAACGCTTCAAGCACCTGCTCTCGGGTCACAGCGAGCTCGCGGGCAGACATTCTTGCCTCCTCGATATGCTCCCAGGGCGCGGGTTCCGGCTCGGAGTCCCGTTCCTGCGACGGGTCGCCGGGTTGGACGAAGGGCCGGTGAGAGTCATTCTCAGTACCCACTCAGCGTAACATCGAGGCTGGGGAGCGTCAAGGCGCCCGGGAGGCATCGTCTCGTGGGCCTGTGGCGAGCGTCCGGGGTCGCCCAATCCTCCCAGATCAGGCCGGTTGACTCGGGCGAACCCCAACACGTTCGCCGCGACCCGCGTCGCGCGACGGCGCCGCGCCTGGCCCGCGATCAGCCCGTCGGAGGCATCGACAGGCGTCCCCCCGAGTCTCCAGCGCAGCGCGGACGCAGGGCGAGGCGTTTCCGGTGCGGGTCGGCGAGGAACCCGGCTCGCCCACCGCCAATCGCTTCATCGTGCGCATCCTCATCAACGCCGTGTCGGCCCGCATGGGTGGCTCTGCCACCCACCTCCCCAACTTCCTCCGGACCGCCGGCGTCCGCTATCCGTCGGATGCGTTCGTGGCGTGCGTGAACGCCCGGTGGCCGGCGCCGGAGCTGCCCGGCAACGTACGGCTGATCCGCACCGGAGAACTGCGGGGCAGGCTCGCCCACGCGATGTGGGACCAATGGGGGATCAGGCGGGTCCAGGCGCGGGAACGGCCCGACGTCCTCGTCTCCCTCCTCAACTTCGGCCCCATTCGCAGCGGCGTCCCGCACATCGTCTTCCAGCGTAACCCGGTGTACTTCTGCGACTACTACCTACGGAGTCTCACGCTCCGCCAGACGGTCATGGTCACCGCGACCCGCGCGCTGGCCCACGCGGTGATGCGCGGTGCCCGCCGCGTGGTCACGCCGTCGGCCGCGATGCGAGACATGATCCGCGCCGTCTATCCGGGCCTGCCGGCGGAGCGGTTCCGCGTCGTGCCGCACGGGTTCGGCCTCGAGGCGTTCCGCACCGCCACGCCGCTGCCTGCCGAGCTCGCCGCCGTCCTCGCGCGATCGGAGGGCACACGGCTCTTGTACGTGTCGCACGCGGCGTCGTACAAGGGAGTCGAGATCCTGCTCGAGGCGACCCGGCTGCTTCGGGACGCGCAGGTCCCCTCGACGACGTGGCTCACGATCGCCCCCGAGGACTGGCCGAACGGCTTCCCGCGATACGAAGCGTTCATCAAGCGCCACGCGCTCGCAGACCGGGTGCGGCTCCTCGGGCGCGTCCCGCACGCCGCGGTGCACCACGTCTACGCCGCGGCCGACCTGTTCGTCCATCCCTCCCTGTGCGAGTCGTTCGCGTTCCCGCTCGTCGAGGCGATGGCGAGCGGCGTTCCGGTGATCGCCGCGGACCGCCCACTCAACCACGAGATGTGCGGCGACGCCGCCGCATTCTACCCGCCCGAGGATCCCGTGGCGCTTGCCGCGGAGGTGACGCGGCTGCGCGATGACGCGGACCGGCGCCAGCGCATGGCCGACGGCGGGCGCCTCATCGCGCAGCGCTTCTCGTGGGAGTCGCATGTCGACGCCGTGATGGACGTCGTGCGCGACGTCGCGGGCGCCGCATCAGTGCACCGCGACTGAGCTGACGCGGTCGCGCCGAGCAGGCAACGCGGGGCTCGTCGAGAAAGCACCTCGCATGGCTGCGTCGTCCGGCCCGCGCCGGTTGATCATCGATTCGCAGGTCCACATCTGGAAGGCCGAGACACCCGACCGGCCGTGGCCCGCCGGCGGGGCGGCGCGCGCTCACCTCCCCGAACCGTTCGGCTACGATCCGCTGGTGTCGCTGATGAACGAAGCCGGCGTCGACCGCACCATCCTTGTGCCTCCTTCGTGGGAAGGCGATCGGAACGATTATGCGCTCGAGGCCGCCGCGACATTTCCCGATCGGTTTGCCGTGATGGGCCGGATTCGCGTGGACGATCCCGCATCGGCCGCTCTGCTGTCGAAATGGAGAGACCGGCCGGGGATGCTTGGAATTCGCCTGACGTTCCTCGGCTCCCAGGCCTCCTGGGTCAATGATGGAACCGCCGAGTGGTTCTGGCCAGCCGCCGAGAAGGCCCGGATTCCGGTCATGTGTCTCATCCGTCACGGGCCGGCGGACCTGGCGCGCATCGCCGAGCAGCACCCTCAGCTCACGCTCATTCTCGATCACATGGGGCTTGCGGGCGAAATGCACCTAGGAGTGTCGGACGAGGCGTCCAGGGCCCGCCTGCGCGCCGGCGCGATCGCCCAGACGGTCTCGCTCTCGCGGTACCCGAACGTATCGGTCAAACTCTCGTCGGCGCCAGCGTACTCGTTCGAGGCATATCCCTTTCGCGACATGGCGTCCCACATACGCCGCGTGGTCGACGCGTACGGTCCGAGGCGCTGTTACTGGGGAACCGATCTGACCAAAGCGGTCGGCACCATATCGTACCGTGACCACGTCCGGTACTTTACGGAAGCGCTGGAGTTTCTGTCCGAGCAAGACAAGGACTGGATCATGGGGCGCGCGATTCTCGCCCGCCTCGGCTGGGCGGCGTAGCGTTCGACTGAGGTACGTCGACCCTCGCCACCGACACCCTCGGCAATTGCCGGCCGCTCTCCTGTGGACGCTCGAGGCGCGGAACGTGTTCCGGGCCTGGACGAGACGCGTGGGCACCGACGTCGCCTGGGATCGATGGGGAAGAGGTATGCGGGTGGAAGGCGTACGCGGGCGCTACCCAGTCGCTCGCGGGTTGCTGAGGGCCGGATCCTGTCCCCTTTGACAGGGTCTGCCCTGCCTGTTGCGCCGGTGCCGCCGCGCGGCGGAAGCGCTACACTACGGGCAAACGGCACCGGCGGAGCGCTGATGATCGCGGATGCAGCCATACTTGTCGAGATGAACACGCTGCACCGGCGTGATCTTGAGCGCGAGGCAGCCCACGACAGCCTCGTCCGCGCCGTCGAGCACCGGCCCTTGCCTGGTCCATGCGCGAGAAGATCGTCCTCCCACGAGCTCGACGAGGGGCAGCGAAATCTGGCCCGCACTCGGCACACGTGGCGATGGCCACGAACGAGGGGGAAGGGACTCAAGCGAGCCACGGCATCGTCCCCACAAGACGATCGGTACGAAGGAACCGGGGGCCAAGAACGCCACGACGATGAACAGGCGCACGGAGCGCACCGGCTCGCGCGAAGGACGGTGAAACCGCGTGGCAGATGGGCAACAACACCGGGCACCTGACCGCACGGCGACCCCGACGGGCCGCATCGCGGAGGTTGTCCTTCGCGTCAACGACCTCGAGACCATGGTCGCGTTCTACCGCGACGTCGTCGGCCTTGAGGTGGTTCACAGGGCCGCCCACATCGTCTTCTTGAAGATCGCGGACTTGGACACGCCGCTCGGGCGCGGTGGACACCCGCAACTGCTTGGGCTGGTGGACCGGCACAGGCCGCTGGACGCGATGCGCTCCACGTTTGATCACCTGGCCTTCGAGATTAACCGCGCGAATTTCGAGCGGGAACAGGAGCGGCTCACGCGGCTGGGACTCGACATCGACATCGAAACATTTGGCTGGTTGCACGCGCGAGCGCTGTTCTTCAACGACCCGGAAGGAAATCGGCTCGAGCTGATCTGCCACGACGACACCGTAGGATAGTTCCCGGAGCGCACCGCTTGGCGCGCTGTGGTGGGCGCGACACTGGCATGGTTGGCCCCTGGCACGTGCGAGCCAGCGGACACGGCTCCGTCCGGCACAGTTCACGCCAGCATGAATAGTCTCCGGTGTAGAATAGGCGCATGACGGTTCGCGTGCGTGCCCGCCATTCCCCCGATCCCAACGTGGCCAACGTCGCGGCCCTGATCGGCGATCGCACCCGCGCGGCGATGCTGTTCGCGCTTCTCGACGGGGGCGCGCTGCCGGCCTCGGAGCTCGCCTACCGCGGCGCGGCGTCTCCCCAGGCTGCGAGCGCGCATCTGCGAAAACTCGTGGACGGGAGGCTTCTTGCCGTCGCCCCGGTGGGCCGCCAACGATTGTACCGCCTCACCTCGCGCGACGTGGCGCGGGCGATCGAGGCCCTGCTGCTGATCGCCCCGCCGCCCCGCATCGTCGCGCTGACGCAGCACAGCGCGACGCAGCGGCTGCGGGCGGCCCGCGTGTGCTACGACCATCTCGCCGGTCGGCTCGGCGTCGCCATCACCGACGCGCTGCTGGCGCGCAGGCTGCTCCGCGCGGGCGGCGCAGAGTTTTCCGTGACGCGCCGGGGCGAACGGTTCTTCGAGGGGCTCGGGATCGACGTGCCCGCCTTGCGCGGGCGGCGCCGCCCGCTCGCGCGGCCATGCATGGACTGGACGGAGCGTCGGGCCCACCTGGCCGGCAGCCTCGGCATGCAACTGCGCGACTGCTTTGTCGCGAACGACTGGGTCACCCGGCATGCGCGCGACCGCTCGCTCACCCTCACCGAGCGGGGACGGCGCGCGGTGGCGCGGCTGTTCGGCCTGGGCGCGGTGCCGACACAGTCAACTCCCGCGTGAACGATTCTGGCCCTATGATGTCACCGAGCGAACGCGCGGCGAGGGGCTGTCGATGCGGCGCATCCGCGGGCGCGATCCGCGCGAGCGGGCTGCGGGGCCGTCGCGCGAGGCACCTTACGGGCATCCCGCGACAGGGTATGCCGATCACGAGGAGGGCGTCATGGCGATCACCGTGTTCATCCGGTACCAGCTCGACCCGTTCCAGAAGAGCGCGTTCGAGGAGTACGCGCGACGCTGGCTCACGATCATCCCGAAGTGCGGCGGCGATCTGATCGGGTATTGGATGCCGCACGAAGGCACCAACAACATCGCGTACGGGTTGATCTCGTTCGAGAGTCTGGCGGCCTACGAAGCGTACCGGGCGCGTCTTCGAGCAGACGCCGCGGGCACCGCGAACTTCCGCTTCGCGGAAGAACAGCGCCTGATCCTTGCTGAGGAGCGGGCGTTCTTGCGGCCGGTGACCTAAGCGACCGGCCGGAACCGCAACACCAGGGCGCCCAGCCCTGCGGCGCGAATCGTCCCCAACGGCGGAGGCCTATCCGTTCGACGGGGTCGTCGGTGCGGCGCCGCCCCCATCGGGTCGCCTGCGGCGGCGACGCCTGCGGCGTTTCCGGCCGGGCTGCGGGCCGCCTGCGGGCGCGTCTGCCGCCGGGGTCGCCCGGTCCGGCGCTTGCTCGGGCTGGTCTTTGCCGCCCGTCGCCCGGTCCGCGCGGGCGCGCGGGGGGCGCGCGGCGGGCCGTGGGCGGGAGGGACGCACGGCCGCCCGCGCTTCCTCGCGGGGCGGTACGGCCTCCTGGATCGTTCCGCCCGACTCGCCAGCCGCGGGTTCTTCATCCTCGGGCCCGACCTGACCCGGTAGCGTCGTAGAGGTGGCGGTCCCTCGAAGCGCACGTCGGTTGGGCGACTTGCGTTCCGAAGCGAGCTTCACACGGTCCAACATACGCTCGATGAACTGCACCAGAAACTGCCGGGCGGCGTCCTCGCTGACCATGGGGATTCCGGGATCGACTTCGAGGCGGTACAGCACCTCGGTCCCGTCCTCGACGGCGCGCAAGGTGCAGCGGCCGGAGAACGCCCGCAGCGTGCCGAGGATCTGGGTGAACTCGAGCGAGGACGGCGGCCGCAGCGCGACGCGCAGGATGGACTCGGCCGGGAGGCCGATGAAGTAGCCGCGCAGCCCGACGACCTGGGACGCCCCCCGCTTCTCCACCGGGTCCGCGACCATCCAGAGAGGGGCGCCGTACCGGGCCATCTGATCCGGCGGGACGAGGTGGTTGAAGACGTGCTCCGTCGAGGCGCGGACCACCCGGCGCGCTTCGACGACGAGAACAGGCGGCGCGGGCGCGGCTATGAGGCGAGCTCCTTGCGGACCTGCCGGGTCCCTTCCACCATTGCCCGCAGCTTCGCCACGGTCTCGTCGGTCGTTCGGGTCTTGAGGCCGCAGTCGGGCGAGACGTAGATCTGTTCCAGCGGGATCACCTCGAGCGTCCGCCGGATGCCGTCGGCGACCTCCTCGGGCGTCTCCGCCCGGTGGCTGTGCGCGTCCAGGACGCCGAGGCCGATGTCCTTCGTGAACCGCGGCGACCGGAACGTGTCGAGGAGAACGTAGTCGTCGTTCTTGAGCGCCAGGTCGATCTGGTTCACGGCCAGCCGCAGCATCGCGGGATAGATCCGTGGCACGTCGCCGTAGCAGACGTGGGTGACCGTGTAGGCGTTGAGGCCGCGGGTCACGACATCCATCGCCTCCACGGCCAGATCGAAGTCCTCGTCCGGACGGGTGTGGATCGCCGGTTCGTCGATTTGAATGTGCCGCGCGCCGGCTTTCTCGAGGTCGACCGCCTCGTCATGGACCGCCCGCGCGAGTTCGAGCACGAGCTCCCGCCGCGTGGGGTAGTACTCGTTGAACGACCACTCGGCGATGGTGTAGGGGCCCGTCAGCATCCCCTTCACCGGCCGCTTCGTGAGCCCTTGCGCGAACCGGAACCAGTCGACCGTCAGCGGGCCACGCCGCCCCACCGGCCCCACGACCGCGGGCTTGGGATAGTACCGGTTCCCGTAGGACCGCACCAGGCCGGCGATCTGGAACCCGTCCATCTGGTCGGCGAAGAACGCGACCATGTCGCCGCGGTACATCTCGCCGTCGACCAGGATGTCCAGGTCGATCTCTTCCTGGAGCCGGACCCATTCCTCGGTCGCCTGGCGCTCGAGCCGGCGCAGTTCGGCGGGATCCATCTGCTTGCGCGCGACCTTGCGGCGCGCCTCCAGAAGATACGGCGGCTTCGGAAAGCTGCCGACCGTCGTCGTAGGGAGCATCACCGCGGTCATGCGGCACCCTCCGTGGCGCGCCGCACGCCGGCGGCGAGCGCGTCGAGTTTCTTCCGGGCGACCCGGCGGGGCAGGAACTCCAACCCGGCACTTGGACCGACGTGCAGCGCAGCCGGGGACACGAACTCCGCCGCCCGACGGCACGCCGCGGCCACCTCCTCGGGCGTCTCCATCCGCGTGTTGCGGGCGTCGAGCACGCCCAACCCCAGCTCCTTGGTGAACGTGGCCCGGCGCAGCACGTCCCAGTTTCGCTGGCGGCCGGCGATGAAGTCGAGCCCGATCACGTCGACCGGCAGGTCGAGGATTTGCGGGTAGAGACCGTCCACGTGGCCGAAGTACGTGTACAGCGCGCGCCGCGCGCCGACGCCGTCCCACAACGCGTCCATCGCCCGGCGGAACAGCGGCAGCTGGTCGCGGCGAACGAGCAACCCGGGCTCGTCGACTTGGATCAGCGGCGCCCCCGCGTTCGCGAGCGCCCGCACTTCCTGGTTCAGCGCGGTGGCCAGGGCCATGACGAACCGCTCCAAACTGCCGTAGTGCTCGTCGCGGCTCATGACCGCAAGCGTGAGCGGGCCGGTCACCACCGGTTTCACCGGACGGGCGCTCTTCGAAGCCGCGAACGTGTAGTCCACCACGGAGATGGGCGCGCGCCACGTCACCTCGCCGGTCGCCACCGGTTGACGGTAGTAGACGTTGGTATCAAAGTAGCGCTGCAGGCCGTTGATCGTGAACCCGGTGAGCCCCCGCGCGAAGTACGTGAACCCGTCCTCCCAGCGGATCTGTCCGTCCGTCAGCATGTCGATCCCGGCCTCGGCCTGCTCGCGCAACACATCCGCCGTCACATCGTCCTCGACGCGCTTCAGATCGGCCGCGGAGATCTCCCCACGCTGGAGCTTCTCGACGCTGGTCCGCCACCGGCCCGGCGCAGGGGGATCGGGAATCTTCGGGTAACTCCCAACGACCGTCGTCTGCACGCTCGGCACCTCCGCGATCTTATCGAACCAGCTCGCGCGCGATGATCAGGCGCTGGACCTCTGAGGTCCCCTCGCCGATCTCGCACAACTTCACGTCCCGGTAGATCCGCTCCACGGGATAGTCCTTCGTGAAGCCGTACCCGCCGTGAATCTGCACCGCGCGGGAGGCCGCCCGCGCCGCCGCCTCGGACGCGAACAGCTTGGCCATCGAACTCTCGCGCCGATACGGCAGCCCGCGCCACGCCGCGCTCGCCGCCTGCATCACCAGCAGTTCGGCCGCCTCCAACTCGACGGCCATATCGGCCAGCATCCACTGGATCGCTTGGAACTCGCCGATCGGCCGCCCGAACGCGCGGCGCTCGCGCGCGTACGCCACCGATGCGTCCAGGGCGGCGCGCCCAAGGCCGAGGGCGAGCGCCCCGATCCCGATGCGACCTCCCTCGAGGACCTGCATGGCGTCCTGGAACCCCGCGCCCGGGGCGCCCAACAGGTGCGACGCCGGGACCTCGCACTGGTCCAGCAGCACCTCGCTCGTGTCGCTGGATCGCATCCCGAGCTTGTCCTCGTGCTTCCCCACGCGAAGACCGGGCGTCCCGGCCTCGACGACGAACGCCGAGATCCCGCGATGCCCCGCGTCGGGGTCGGTCCGCGCCAGCACGACATACACCCCGGCGATGCTCCCCTGCGTGACGAACACCTTCGTGCCGGAGAGCACCCACCGGTCGCCGCGCCGCTCCGCCCGGGTCGCGAGCGCGCCCGAGTCGCTGCCGGACCCCGGTTCGGTCAAACACCAGGCGCCGAGCGCCTCGCCCGACGCCAGCCGCGGCAGGTACGTCCGCTTCTGCGCGTCGCTGCCCGCGCGTACGATGTGCCCGACGCACAGCGAGTTGTGCGCGGCGACGCTGAGCGCGATACCGCCATCCCCCCAGGCGAGGGCCTCGATCGCAAGCGCCATGCTGACCGTGTCCACGCCGGACCCGCCGTACTCCGGCGGCACCGTCATCCCCCACAAGCCCAGCTGGGCTAACTTCGGCACCAGCGTCTGGGGAAACGTGGCCTCCGCATCCCACCGGCGTGCGTGCGGGCGAATCTCCGCGACCGCAAACTCCCGCACCGTGCGATGGACGAGCCGCTGGTCCTCAGTGTAGTCGATGCGCACCGCCTGCCTCCGCCCCGGCGACCCCCGGACGCCGTGCCCGTGCGGCTCACGCGCCGCGCGGCTCAAACAAAGAGCCCCTCATGGGCTTCCATGAGAGGCTCAGGGTTCCTCTCGCAGGGACCGATCGGGCCGGGCTAGAACGGTGCCGCTTCGACCGCCTTGACCTCAGGCACCTGCTCCTTCAGCATGCGCTCCACGCCGGCCTGCAGCGTCATCATCGAGTACATGCAGCCGACACACGACCCGGCGAGCCGGATCTGCACGACGCCGTCCACGATGTCAACCAGTTCGATGTCTCCGCCGTCCGCCTGCACGTGCGGCCGGATCGTGTCCAGCACCTGCTGCACCCGTGCCTGCAACTCGGAGCCGTCCGTTGCGACCTGTCCCATGATCTGTTCCATCGCCATCCCCCTGCACCGACGCGCCTACGCGCGCGCCTCCGCCTCGTCCCCGCACGGCTGCGCCTGGCCGGCGTCGCTCTGGGTCTTGAACGAATGCCCGCACCCGCACGTGGACACAGCGTTGGGGTTCCGGATCGCGAACCCGGTGGCCGTCACCGACGTGACGTAGTCGATCTCGGCCCCATCGAGCAGGCGGGAGCTGACCTTGTCTACGAGCACGCGCACGCCGCCCCGGTCGATCACCTGGTCGTCCGCCTCTGGCGCGGAGTCAAACGTCATACCGTAGGAGAAGCCGTCGCAGCCGCCCTTGGTGATGAACACCCGGAGACAGAGGTTCGACTCTTCTTGTTCGGCGAGCAGCTCCTTCAGCTTCGACACGGCCTGATCGGTCACCGTAATCATCGGCGTGAAGCCTCCTTGTGTCTCGATCCCTCGGCCGGCGCCCAGACTCCCCCGGCCGCACGCGAGACACGTAAATTGTACGCGTGGCCCAACGGTTTGTCAAACAAGACGGGCCCATGCTACAATGCCCCACGGGCCGCGTGAACATCTGTTCACGGCTTCGAGCAAGGCGCCTCCCGGGGAGGTTCGCGGCGTGGCACGGACGCTCGCACCGGCGAAAGTCGTTACGACGACCCTGACCGTTTCCACGCGCGCGCGCACGGAGATTCAAGATCTCACGGAGCGCGTCGCCGGGCTCCCCGGCGTGAACGAGATCGCGCACGGGTCGGTGCTGATCCACAGCCTGCACACGACGACCGGCCTGGTGATCAATGAGCACCAGGACGCGCTGCACGACGACATCCTGACCCTGCTCCGCACGCTCATCCCCGAGGACAACGCGTACCGCCACAACGATCCCGCCTACTCCGACTGCAATCGCGGGAACGCGTGGAGTCACCTCGGCGCCGTGCTGCTCGGCCAGACGGTGCAGGTCCCGATCGAACAGGGCCACCTGGTGCTGGGCACGTGGCAGCGCGTCCTGTTCTGCGAGCTCGACGGTCCGCAGACGCGGCGCCTCTACGCCCAGGTCATGGGCGTCTGACGCATCGACGAACACCGGCCCCGTTCTCGCCGCTTGGCATCGCACGCCCGAACACCGCCGCCCGTGAGCACAGACGCGATGGAGGCGACCTTGTGAATGGACGCGAAGCCTCAAGGGGACGTTCCGCGTCTCGGTCATCGCATCGAAGGACGCACGGGCGAAGCGTTCCGGCCTGGGAGGAGGCGTGAGATGGGTGGGTCGCTTGCGCGCCGCGGGGCGGCATGGGCCGTCGTGGTCGCCTGCGCGGTCGTTCTCTTCGGCATCTCGGGGAGCGGGTACGCGACGACCCCGACGACGCTCACGATTGCGCTCGGCATCGACGCCGACACGCTGGACCCGCTCGGCCAGACCACCGCCACCGTGTCGAACATCGTGGACTACATGTTCGACCCGCTGATCTGGTACAACGACGAGCGGTCGGGGGCCGGCCCGGGCCAACCGCAATACACCAAGCTCGTCGGGCAGCTTGCGACTTCGTGGACGATCAGTCCCGACGGGCGCACGTACACCGTCAAGCTGCGCCAGGGGGTCAAGTTCCAGGACGGCACCGCCTTCGACGCTCAAGCCGTGAAATTCAACATCGAGCGGGCGCTCGACCCGTCGGTACGCAACTCCGCCCGCTACTACTGGAGCGCCCTCGATACGAGCAAGATCGAGACGCCCGACCCCTACACGATCGTGCTGCACTTCAAACAGCCCAACGCCACGCTGCCGGAGGAGCTGGCGACCACGGCCGCTGAGATCGTGTCGCCGGCCGCGGCCAAGGCCCTGGGGAACGCCAAGGTGGCCCTGGCCCCGGTCAACGCGGGTTCCGGCCCGTACCTGTTCAAGGAGTGGGTGCACGGCGACCACATCACGCTCGCGCGCAACCCAGACTACTGGGGGCGCAAGCCGTTCTTCGACCAGGTGATCTTCCGCGTCGTCCCCAACGCGGGGACTCGCGAGACGATGCTGCGGGCGGGCGACGCCCAGATGGCGTTCGAGCCGCCGGCGCCCGACGTGCCGGCGATGCGCAAGGACCCGTCGCTGCGGGTCGTGGAAGGGCCGACCGACCGGGACATCTTCATCGGGATGAACAACCTGTACGGCCCGCTCAAGGACGCGCGCGTGCGCCAAGCGCTCAACTACGCGGTCAACAAGCAGGCACTGATCCACAGCGTGATCTTCGGGCTGGCGACCGTGCTCGAATCGCCGACCACCCCCAATCTCTTCGGATACACGCGGATCCAGCCGGGGGGCTGGCCGTTTGATCCCGCCCGCGCGAAGCAACTGCTCACGGAGGCCGGCTACCCGAACGGCTTCAGCATTGCGTTCCGGGCGCCCACGGGCCGCTACATCCAGGACTACCAGGCGGCTCAGGCGATCGCCGCGCAACTCGCAAACGTCGGGGTCAAGGCCACCGTGGAGACGGCCGACTGGCCGAGCTACATCGGCGCGCTCGCAGTGCCGGCGGACCGGACCCCGATTCAGATGTACATGCTGGGGCAGGCCGGGCCGTACTTGGATGCCGCCGCGCAGCTGTTCGGAGTGTTCTACTCGGGGCTGTGGCCGCCACACGGATATATCGCCACCTTCTACAAGGATCCCAAGGTCGACCAGTTGCTGCTGGACGGCCAGACGACCATGAATCCGAAGGAGCGGCAGGCGATCTACAAAGAAGCGCAGGAGGCGATCTGGAAGGACGCGCCGTGGATCTTCCTCTGGGCCCAAAACTTCTACGTCGTGACGAGCAGCCATCTCGAGGGCGTGAGCATCGTGCCCACGGAAAAGTGGGCGGCGATCTACGCGACGTGGAAGTAGCCGCTCCACAAGGCCCGTCCGCCAACCGCGCGGCGTCCCCGCGGACCGTGCGACCCTCGGAGGTGCATGCATGCCGTTAGCGTCTGTGCTCGACTTCGTCACCGCACAGGCCCCGCAGTTTGCCGAATTGAGCGATCGAATCTGGGAGACGCCGGAGCTCGGGTTGCACGAGACCAAGAGCAGCGCCGCGCTCGCCGACGCGCTGGAGGCGTCCGGGTTCGCGGTCGAGCGCGGCGTGGCCGGCATGCCGACCGCGTTCGTCGCGACGTATGGAGAAGGCACCCCCGTCATCGCGCTGCTCGGCGAGTTCGACGCCCTCCCGGGCTTGAGCCAGCGCCGCGGCACGACGGAGCACAAGCCGATCGTGCCAAACGGCCCGGGCCACGGGTGCGGCCACAATCTTCTCGGGACGGCGGCCGCCGCGGCCGCGATGGCCGTGCGCCACGCGATCCGCCGGGGGGAGGTCAAGGGCACGGTACGGTTCCTCGGATGCCCCGCCGAGGAGACCCTGGTCGGGAAGGCGTTCATGGTCAAGGAGGGACGGTTTGCGGACGTGGACTGCGCGCTCACGTGGCACCCCGGCCAGCAGAACCAGATCATGAACGAACTGCACACCGCGGTGAACTCCGTCCGATTCACGTTTCACGGGGTGGCGTCGCATGCGGCGGGGATGCCGGAGAACGGCCGCAGCGCGCTCGACGCGGTCGAGCTCATGAACGTCGGGGCGAACTTTCTGCGCGAGCACGTCCACTACACGACCCGCATCCACTACGTGATCACGGACGGCGGGCTGGCGCCGAACGTCGTGCCGAACCGTGCCGAGGCCTGGTACTTCGTCCGCGCGCCGCGCCGGTCCCAGGTGGAGGACGTGTACGCGCGCCTGCTCGACATCGCGCGCGGCGCGTGCCTGATGACCGGCACGACCCATGTCGTCCGCCTGGTCGCCGGATGTTATGACACGCTGGCGAACAAGACGCTCGACGGCCTCCTGCAGCGCACGATGGACGCGATCGGCGCGCCCACCTACACCGCCGAAGAACACGCGTTCGCGCGCAAGCTCCAGGCGACGTTCCCCGACGGCGCGCTGCGCAAGGCGCTCGACGATCTGCGGCGCCGCGGCGTGGACCTCGGCACTCCCGGCGACCCGGGTACGGATCTGATCGAGCAGATCCTGCCTATCCCGCCCTACGGCGAGACGCTCGCGGGCTCGACGGACGTCGGGGATGTATCGTACGTCGTGCCGACCGCGGAAATGCGCACGGTCACCGCGCCGCTCGGAACCCCAGGTCACTCCTGGCAGATGGCGGCGAGCGTGGGCAGCCCGATCGGGCGGCGGGGAATGCTGTTCGCCGCGCAGATCCTTGCTGCGGCGGCCTGCGATCTGATGAGTACGCCGGCGCTGATCGAGCGTGCGAGGGAGGAGCACCGGGAAGCGAGCGCGTCTACGCCGTATGTCTCGCCCGTCCGAGACGTACCGGGCCCGGCGCTCGACCTGTAGGCCCGGCGCTGAGACCGGGCGCGACCGACGCACGCGCAGGGACCGAGAGACGAGGCGGTCTCCCAGAGCATGGCATCCATCCGACCTCCGCGCACGAATGGTGAGTGGAGACTATGGATGGCCATTGCGCGCACGGGAGTGATCGGTGGGCCGGCTGAACCCCTGTTCCATCTTCAAATGCAGACGGGGCGGATCGGCCGCGTGACGACCGAGCCCGGCGACGCGGAGCTGCTCGCACGCGTCGCCGCGGGTGACGTGGACGCGTTCCGGATGCTCTACGATCGGTACGCCGGCGCGGTCTACTCGCTTGCCTACGGCATGCTCCGCGACGCACACACCGCACAGGACGTGGCACAGGACGTCCTCGTTTGACGATGCGATGCCTGGTCGGAGCGGGCGTCGTGCTGGTGGCGGCGCTACCGGAATTCGCGATGGCGGACATGGCACCGCGGCCGGTGACGATTCAGACGTTTCAGTTTCAACCGGCGCAGATCGAGATCGCCGCGGGGACGCCGGTCACGTGGACCAACACCGACGAGATCGAGCACACCGTCACGTCGGGGACGCCGGAGCATCGGACACCGATGTTCAACGCATCGCTGAAAGGGCCGGGCGCGGCGTTCAGCGTGACGTTTTCCAAACCGGGCACGTACGTGTACTTCTGCGATCGGCACCACTTCATGCAGGGACAGATCACCGTCAAGTAAGCGGGACGCCAACGCACCACGGCGCCCGCCAACATCGGGATATGGGAGGCCGAGATGAGCACACGGTGGCAACGCGTTCTCAGCATCGCAACCCTCTGCGCGGCGGTGACCATGGGCTTCGGCGGCGCAGCGGTCACGGCTGCGCCCATGAGTGGCATGACGGATGCCAAGGCGGCGGGGCTGCGCGTTACGCTCGATACCTTGCTGCAAGAACATGCGTATCTCGCGGCGATGGCGACCGGGGCGGCGCTCGGCGGACGACAGGCCGACTTCAAGGCCGCGGCAGGCGCGCTTGACCAGAACTCGATTGCGCTGTCCACGACGATCGGCTCGGTCTACGGCGCGGGCGCCGAGCAGGCGTTCCTGCCCCTGTGGCGCAAGCACATCGGCTTCATCGTCGACTACACGGCTGGACTCGCGGCCAAGAACAAGATGCAGCAGGACAAAGCGGTCTCGGATCTGATCGGCTACACTAAGGACTTCGGCGCGTTCCTGCACTCCGCGAATCCCAGCCTGTCGGCGGACGCGGTGGCCGATCTCGTGAAGGAACACGTCCTCACCCTGAAGGTCGTCATCGACGAGCAGGCCGCCGGCCATCCGATGGCCGCCAGCCAGGCGCTCCGGGCCGCGGCCGCGCACATGCAGATGATCGGCGACACGCTCGCGGCCGCCATCGTGGCGCAGTTCCCGGACAAGTTCGCCCAGCTGCAGTAGGACGACGCGCCCTCCTTCCGTCGTGGCGAGGTGCCCCGGGTGGCCGGGGCACCCCGCGCACTACGCGGAGGGTTCACCGCGGAGCGTGGGGCCCGGGGTCCCGTGGAACGTCGAACGGGGCGGAGCCTGGCTCCACCCCGTTCAGCCGTCTCAGTCCGCGGCGCGCCGCGCGCGCCCTACTCCGTCGGCAACTGCGCGTTCGCCCAGGCTAGGATGCCGCCCTTGAGGTTCATCGCCTTGCCGTATCCGGTGCTCCGCAGCATCGCTACGATCTTGCCGCTTCGCGCGCCCGACCGGCAGTAGACGATCGCCGGCACGTTTGGGTCGATCTCGCGTACGCGCGCAGGCACGTCCCCCATGGGGATCAGCTGGCCGCCCGCGATGTGCGCCTCGTCGTGCTCCCACGGTTCGCGCACGTCAATCAGTTGCACGCCGCCCCGCGCCAGCAGGTCCCGCGCCTCCACCGGGGAGATCTCCGGGATCGGTCCTGCGGCCGCCGCGGCGCGGTCGTGTGCCGGCATGCCGCAGAACTGCTCGTAGTCGATCAACTCATGAATCGTCGGATGGTCGCCGCACACCGGGCAGTCGGGATTGCGGCTCCACCGCACGACCCGGGTCTCCCCTTCGAGCGCGTCGAAAATCAATAGCCTATTGGCGAGCGTCTCGCCGACGCCGAGCAGGATCTTCAGCACCTCGAGCGCCTGTCGTGCCCCGGCGAAGCCGCACAACGCGCCCAGAATGCCCCCTTCCGCGCAGCTCGGCACGGCGCCGGGCGGCGGCGGCGTCGGGAACAGGCAGCGGTAGCACCCGCGCCCGGGCAGGAACGTCGTCGCCTGCCCCTCCCACTTGAGGATACTCGCATCCACAAGCGGCTTCTTCAAGAGGACGCAGGCGTCGTTGACGAGGTAGCGCGTGGGAAAGTTGTCGCTGCCGTTCACGACGACATCGTAGTCCTTGATGATGTCGAGCGCGTTCGCGCTGGTCAGCACGGTCTGGTACGGCACCACCGTGACCTCAGGGTTCACGCCGGCGAGCGTCTGCTGGGCGGACGCGGTCTTGTCCTGACCCACGGCGTGCGTCGGGTGCAGGATCTGCCGGTGCAGATTGGACAGATCCACGCGGTCCCCGTCTACGATCCC